>JABEVI010000203.1 GCA_013044085.1 Steroidobacteraceae bacterium | reverse complement strand
GCGGCCGGCGAGGGTCCGCCGGCGTCCCAGGGCGGCGAGATGTCCGAGGTCCTGCTCGAGCGACGCGAACGGATCTGGTTCGATTTGCCTCATATATGCCCGTTCCCGCTCCTCGCTGCCCCCGGCAGAGAATAACGCGTTGCAGCGACGCGCCAAGGGGGTCAATATTCAGGGTAGAACCGCCTTACCTGCCATACGAACTGGATTTCAATAGGATACGCGCATGCATACGACCCTCGGGTACGGCCAGATGATTTCGACGAATCCCAGACTCGATGACCTCCGCCGGCGCATCAGCCGGTCCGTTGGTGGCCGTCGAGACCTGCAATGCTCGAGGTAAACGAGCTGAACGCAAGCCGCTGGGCGGCCGGTTACTGGCACTTCATCCGCGAGTTAGTGCGCCATCCGCGCGAAATCGGCGCCATGTGCCCGAGTTCACCGTTTCTCGCGCGTCGTATGGCGAGCCTCGTTCCCGAGGGCCAGGGATTGGTGCTCGAATTGGGCCCCGGCGGCGGCGTGGTCACGGCCGCGCTCTTGAGCCAGGGCATAGCGGCCGACGATCTGGTCTTGGTCGAACGTTCCGCGGTGCTATCGGCGCACCTCGCCAGACGTTTTCCAGGCGTCAAACTGATCCATGGAGACGCCGCCCATCTGAGCCGCTTCGAGGCCCTTCGCAATCAACCCATTCGGGCCATCGTCTCCAGCCTGCCGCTGCGCAGCCTGCGACGATCGGTGGTTCGCGAGATCATGGACCAAATCTCCCTGATCTCCGGACCGGGGACGATGTTCATCCAGTTCACTTATGCGCTACGTGGCGGCTTTGCGGACCAGGCGGCCGGTTTCAAGCGTGACCAGAGGCACGTGGTGTGGAGAAACCTGCCACCCGCCCGGATCGACGCCTACCGTTACCTCTCGGAATCCGCCACCGACTGATTAATTGATCGGCTCGGCTGGACCTGCGATGCGAGCGGGCGCGTCCATCGATCCACGACGATTTAGATACTCATGTCGGTGGAACTCGGCGTACGCGCCGATATAGCCGTCGTAGAGGGCGGCGGTCGCCGCGTTGCGCCATAGCGACGCCAACCGTGCGCAGGCCGACGACGACACCGACGCCGCCTGCGAAGCGATCACACCGATGCGGATGTTCATGCGATTGCTCCTCGATTGCCCTTCGGCAACTCAACGTAGGCACCCACCATAGGGACGGACCCTGGTCGATACAAATGAGAATTTCTTTGATGTGGTGAGATTTTCCTCATGTATCGAAGCGCGCCCGGAATAGCCCCAAAAACAACCGACCAGCGGACGTTTTGACGCTTGACAGCAATAAGCGCGGACGGGTCTACTCGATATAAGTTTCGTCCAATCGGGGTGGACGAATCATTGCGGGAAAATAATGACGACAACAGACGTGCGCAAGCTGACGGTCACGGAAAAAATCGGCTACGGATTCGGCGATCTCGCCTCGAATCTGTTCTGGCAGATGTTTTCGATCTTCATAGCCCAGTATTACACGGACGTATTCCTGCTAAGCGCCGCCACGATGGGAACGATGATGATCGTCACCCGGATCGGCGATGCGTTCATCGATCCGATGATCGGCTCGATCGCCGACCGCACCAACACCCGCTGGGGACATTACCGGCCGTACCTGGTATGGATGGCCCTGCCGATGGCGATCACGGCGGTGCTGACCTTCACCACGCCCCATTTCGGCACCACGGGCAAGACGATCTACGCCTATGTGACGTTGATTCTGATGATGCTCGCGTATTCGGCGATCAACATCCCCTATTCGGCGCTGCTCGGCGTGCTGACGCCGAATTCGGCCGACCGCACCAGCGTCACCTCCTATCGCTTCGTCATGGCCTTTTTGCCGGTGTTCATCGTCATCAGCGCCACCAAGCCGCTCGCCCACTTCTTCGGAGGCAGCGACACCTCGCCCTACGGATGGCAGATGACGATGCTCGTCTACGCGAGCGTTGCCGTGTTGTTGTTCTTCGCCACGTTTGCCATGACACGCGAGCGCGTTCAACCGCCGCCGAAACAGAAGACCTCGTTATCGGCCGACGTCGGTGATCTACTGCGGAACAGGCCCTGGGTGATCCTCTGCATCGTCGGCATCGCCGCCCTCGCCTACGCGAACATCCGCAGCACGGTCATGGTCTATTACTTCGATTATGTCGTTCCGAATGGCAGGGCCTATTTCGGCTACGTGATGAACACGGGTGCCGCCGCGTTCATCATCGGAGTGATGTTGACGTCACCGCTGACGAAGAAGTTCGGCAAGCGCAATTTCTACATCGGCTCCATGACGCTGTCGGCGATTTTCACGGTCGCCTTTTACTTCGTTCCGCCCGCGAACCTGCCGCTCGTCTGGGCTTCGCATGCGCTCATCAGCCTGTTCGCGGCCCCGACCGCGCCGCTCGTCTGGGCGATGTACGCGGACACTGCGGATTACTCGGAATGGAAGTGCGGCCGCCGCGCCACCGGCCTCGTATTCTCCGCCGCCTCGTTCGCGCAGAAATTCGGCTGGGCGCTGGCCGGCGGCGGTGTCGGCTACCTTCTGTCTTATTACGGCTACGTTCCCAACGTCGTGCAAAGCCCGCGCACGATCAACGGCATCATGCTGATGACGAGTTTCATCCCGGCGGTCGGCGCGGTGATCGCGATCGTGGCTCTATATTTCTATGACCTCGATGACAAGACCATCGCGCGCATGGGAGATGACTTGCGAGCGCGCCGGGTGACTGATTCCCCGGCGACGGAACCGGCCAGCCTCGCCGCGTGAAGCCGGCGCGCCGCCGTTTACTTCGACCGCGCGAGAGAATTGGCCGGCACCACCATGACCTTGCCGGTGCTGAAGGTCACCCGGATCGGCGTTGATTTGCCGTTGTAGGCGAGATACGTGCGCACGCCGGCGGCGTTCTTGAACACCGAATAAAGCGGCGTATCCGCGGTCACCGACAGATCCGGAGGACCCATTTCCTCGAGGCTGTAGAGCCAGAACAAGGTGTGGGTACGGGTCTCGCCCGCTTCGACCGTGCCGTCCTTGTGCCAGGACTTGAATCCCGCCTGCGGATCGCTGAGCGCGAGAAACGAGGCGAGCACATCCTGCCAGATATCCGCCGGGGTGCCGTCACTGACGCCGTGCTTCGCGTACGCCGCCTCGTCCTTGGGCAACTGCGCCATCAAGGCGCGATCGTAGGCCGGGTCGGCGCCGAGATAGATCGAGGCGGGCGTGATCGGCATCATGTTGATGCCGAGAATCTCGCGCGGCTCCTCCGTCCACCAGGTGTTGTAAGCGTACTTGTCGCCGAAGACCATGCTCGCGAAGGAGTGGCCGAAGTCGGCGCCGAGCACTTGATGCTTCAGGTCGAACCAATAGGTATGAATCGAGGCGATCTCGCTGGTGTACAGGTAGATGCCGAGATTTCGCAGCTTCGTGTTGTGGGTCGCCTCACCCCAGAGGATCAATCCGGCCCAGGCGTTCACGGCCTCGGAGGAGGACTCCTGGTTGTTTCCGGCGTACATCGCCGCATCGCCCGACGCCCAGGAGTGCCCCTCGTAGGCATCGAAGTTGCGCAAATACGGGAAATCCGCCCGGCCATGCTGCTCGGTCGCGATGTCGGCGACCAGCTTGTTCACCATGCCGCCCCAGGCGCTCGGCGCGGCCCAGGCCGGATCGTTCATCGCCACGTAGGCCGATGCCATGAGCCAGTAGCCGTAATGGAAGTGGTGATCGTTCATGTGGCTGACGCTGCCGAACTCCTGCGGCAGTCCCACGAAGGTGCCGATGGTGGAGTCCTGGCGAAAATGCGTCGCGTGCCGGTCATTGAACCAGCTCTCGATGCGCCCCTCGATGAGCTTCAAGAGTTTCTTCTGCTCCGAGGTCTTGCCCTCGGCCTTGGCGACCATCATGAGTTGCGCGGCCGCGCCGAGGCCCTTGCCGATCCAATACGTTCCGAAGCCGTGCTCGAACAACTTCCCCGACTTCGCCACATCGCCCACCAGCAGGTCATTCACCTCGCGCCGATGCGCGGCGACCTCGAGCCGCGGCCAATAGGGCACGAACGCATGGTAGGTATGTTCGAGTACGAAGGAATTCGCCTTGATCACGCGAATCGGGCCCCGCACCGAATCATAGGTGTACAGCACCTTCGGGCGCGGCGTCACGCTGTCCCACTGGTGCGGATAGAGCCCCATGAAGCCGAGTGTGTCGGTGCCTTCCTTGGCGACCGTGTCGACACGAAACGTCGTCCTCACCTGGCTCGTGCGTTCATCGTAGTGGAACACCGCCCGCGTCTTCGTCGGAAAGGCATAGGCGACGGCGAGAAAGGCCTTCAGCGTGCGCTGCCGGTCATCCGGCAGACCGGCGACCGAGAAATAGCGCTTGTCCGCCGGCAGATGCAGCACCAGCTCATCCGGTTGCGACCAATCCCAGGTCGAGCCCGTCGGCGCGAACACCGCATAGGAGTGCCCCGCGACCGAGAAAGCGGCCATGCGCGGGTCGTGGGTGTGGTCTCGAGGATCCGCGATCACGGTGGGCGAGCCCATGATCTTGAAATCCACATCGCCGCTGCTGCAATCGTAATAGCTGAACGGATTGCCGTGCAGCACGGTCGCGCTCATCGTCTGACCGGCACCGCCGGTCCAGGTGATTTTCGCAAGCCAGTCGGAGAAATCGCTGAGCCGTGCGGGACCGGGTTTGAAGCCCGCCGGAGAGACGAGGATCGCGGCCACATGCCGGTAGACCACCTGGCGCCGGCCGGGATCCGGCGACTCGACGTGCCGGTCGGGCAGCCCAACCTCGAAACCGGCGCTGCTCGCGCGGTAGCTCATCGGTTGCGCATAGATCGGATAGGGTTTCGACGTGAACATGACCGACGAATACCACTGGTTCGTCGGTGCGGCGCGGTGCAAGGCCGGCCCGGTGCGATACAGGGCCTGCGGCGGCAGCGGTTCGTGGCTGAAAAAGCCCGAGCGTGGCGCGGTATCGTAAGCGCCGAGACCGAGATGCACCTTCGAATCCGCGCCGCTGGCGCTGCCGACGCCCGCGCCAAGCAACAAGAGAAGCGCGAACGCGGCGGCGCGCGCGTGCGCCCCGCCGTTCACGAGGGACACGGAACAGGCAGTAGCACGCATGGGGCGTCTCCTTGGGTCAGAAGATCAGATTGGCGCCGATCGTGATCGTATCCCCGGCCTGGCTGGTGCGAGGATCGACGCCGCCATCGGCCGTATTGTTCGGCATGCTAAGAGGCGCGGGACCCTGGCGCCCGAACATGATGCGTCCGAGGCCGCCGTAGATCTCGAGATTCTTGTAGATCTCCGGCATCTTGCGATACACGCCGAGGTTCAGGAACGTCGCCGTGTTGCTCTGGCCCCATTCGGTCGGCGTGCTGGTATAAGCTTTGTTCATGCGCACGCCACCGAACGTGAAGGTCCACAACCTGAGCGTGTAGGCGACCCCGGCCATGGCATCGTATTCGATCGCGTGGTGACGCAACCCGTCGCTCGCGTAGTTGAACCCTGCCTGATCCCAGAAACACCCAGTGAAATTCGCGCCCGTCGGCGTGATCGCCGAGCCATAGTCGCATTGCTGCTGCTGACCGGACCACTCGTTGCGCTTCAGACCGTAGGTGAAGCGCCACTGCGGACTCGCCCAGTAATTGCCCTCGATGATGGTCACGTCCTCGGTCGGATCCTGGTAGCCCGGCGCGCCCGTGGCGCTGGTGTTCGGGCTGCCCTCGGCACCGGTGAACGCACCCTTCGTGAAGGAACTCTGCAAGCCGCCCCAGCTCTGCTGATAGATCAACTCGATCAGATTCTTCTGGTTGGAGAACTGCGCGAACAGTTCCACGAGCTGCGGCGTCGGCGGCAGGTAGAAGTACTGGTAATTGGTGGTGTTGATCGTCTTGGTCAGGGTGTTGTAGTTGATCGGGTACTGCCGGTTGGCGGTCGCATAGGTCGCTTCGAGCGTCAACTTGCCGACCGGAAAGTCGAACTGCGGCGACGTATAGCGGATGGCCTGCTTGAAGACACCGTATCCGGCGCCTGATTCCGCCCATGCGGTCGACAGGCCGAGCGGATAGGCGAAGGAGTCCGCGCGTGTCCAGGAACGCGATGACAACACACCCACCTTCAGCGCACCGTAAACCGGATGCGACAGACCGACGTAGCCGTCGATCAAATATTGGTTGTAGATGTCGGCCGCGCCATTGCGCACGCGCGCGCTCGCCTTCGCCGAGATCTTGAACGCGTCGTCGAATTCATGCTTCAGGCCGATCGTCAACATCGCCAGGCCGAGGTTGCTCGAGGTGTCGTACGATTGCCCGCCCTGATTGACCGGCGGATTCGGGCTCGTGGGAGTCAGCACGCCGCGCGGATCGTAGGGCGTCGGATTCACGACGCCTCGCGAGCAGTTGTCGCAAAGCGAGTATTCGTCCTTGAGGAATCCCGAGATCTCCAGGGGACCGAATTGCGCGGCAAGCGCGGGGGCCGCGAACAACGCGGCCGCGAGTACGAGGCGTGGACTCGACATTCTAATTTTCACGGCGGTCTCCCGGAGGCGCATCTTCGGTCTATTGGACGGCTCGACGCACGGCTTCAATGGAAGTAGCCGGCGCCGGCATAGAGGGGGCTCGTGCAGGCGGTGCCTACGGCCGTGCCGCACAGCGCGTAGCGTGCCGTACGGGTCTTGTCCCAAAGACCCCAGCCGTCGTCCGTACCCTTCCAGGCTTCATCGAAAGCCTCGAAGTAGAAAATGCTCACCGGCGCGCCGGCGCCCGTCCAGGTGCCGAGCAGGTCGTAGTACATCTTGGCGTTGACGGGGTTCGCGATCGCGGGATTCGTGACCTGTTCGATCGGCGCGCCCGGATTGGTCGGCACCGCCTTCCAGCCGGTTTCGCCGATCGTGATCGGCATGGAGGCGCCGATCGTGGTCGTGACCCCGGCCGCGTTCTTGTACGAGTAGGAGGCGACTGCGGCGTAGGCGGTCTTCAACTCCGCAAGCGCCGCATTCATCATCGCGGTCGCACGCGCAGGACCCGCCGGGACCGACAATTGTTGCCAGTCCCACAGCCCCGTATTGGAGAACGGGTAGATATGGATCGAGGCGAAATCGATCGTCTGCAGCACGGTGTCCGGCGCGTAATTCTTGTTCGCGTCGTAGCCCGCATAGAAGGTGTAATCATCGTCCGCGGTCACCGGTTGGGCAACCTGGTTGCGAACCGTCTGAATGTAGCTGACGAGGCAGTTGATCGGCAGGTTCCCCGCGAACGAGGTCTCGTTGCCGACACTCACCGTCACGACGTTCGGATAGGTGTTCGCAAGCCGGATGCCGGTCGCGATCTGGGTGTCGTTGACCGAATCGACACACGAAGCCGGGGCGCCCTCGAGGTAGATGCCGACCTGGAATTTCAAGCTCGGCGTATTGGTGTTCGCGAGGTTCAGAATGTTCTCCGCGACCGCGTCGGCGCCGAACAGCCTGATCAGGGTGAAGCCCGCCTTCTGCATCAACTGCAGGTCCTGGATGATGTCGGCGTTGCTCGGCACTTCACCCGCGTTCGGTCCGCCGGCGCGGTAGGGGCTGTAGTCGACCGCCTTGGCGGTCGAGTAGATGCTCGGCAGCGGCCGAATGGTGAACGTCTGGCAGGCGACGACCACGGTCGTCACGGCGGCCGTCGCCGTGCCGCTGCCGTTGCTCACCGTGCAGGTCTGGCCGGCCGGCTGGGTGAAAACCGTGACGGCGTAAGCGCCGCCGGAGGCGACCGGTGTGGCGAAGGTGAAGGGACCGTTCGCATTCACCGTGAGGTCATCGGCGCCGTTATCCCTCAGCACGAGCGTACCGAGCAGACCGGAGACCGTGCCGCCGATCGTCGGCGTGTTGGCGCAACTGATGCCGATGTTGGTCACGTCCGAGGTGGTCGTCCCCGAGGCATTCGAGAGTGTGCAGGTCTGGCCGACGGGCTGGGCCTTGATCGTCACGTTGTAGGCGCTGCCGCTCGCGATCGACAAGGCGAAGGTGAAGGCGCCGTCGTAACTGACCGAGAGCGGATCGACACCGTTATCCGACAGCACGAGCGTGCCGGCCAGGCCGGTCAGGCCGGTGACGGTGCCACCGATCGTCACGAATGCCGGAGCCTGCGACCAATTCTGGGTATGACCGCAGGCGGTGAGCATCAGACATGCCGCCGCGGCCAGCCACCGTCGAGCCACCGTCTGCGGCGTGCGCAGGCGGTTAGATCCCGGCTGATATTGCGTCGGCGACAGCGTACGGTCGATTTGCATGACGTGTTTGCCCTGAGGAATTGAATGCCGTGAACTCAATCTATCCCGCCGCGATGGCTCGCCGGCGGACTGTAATTTTGAAAGCGCTTGCAGACGTTATCCAATCAGCGACATGCTTGTCAATCGCCGTCTCCATGAACGAAGCCGGCGAGCGGGGGGCCCGCGGCTCGTCCGCCGACGGCACAACGCGGTATATTGCAACGCGGTTGCGCCCACACAGGAGACGCGCTTGAAGCCTCGAAAGCGTCGGATGACGAAGCTGCCCGCCGACGGGCCGACCGACGCGGCGCCGGTCGTCACCCTGGAAATGGTGGCCCGCGAGGCCGGCGTCAGCTCGAGCACGGTATCGCGCATTTTGAACGGCACGGCGCGAGTACGCGACGGCAAGGCGCGTGCGGTGCAGGCGGCGATCGCCAAGCTGCGCTTTCAACCGAACCCGGTGGCGCAATCCTTGGCACGTGGCAAATCGATGACCGTGGGTGTGCTCACGCAGTCGCTCGAAAGCCCTTTTTACGCCGAGGCTCTCGCCTCGATCGAGACCGGATTGCTGCGTGCCAACTACTCGCCCTTCTTCATGAGCGGCCACTGGCGCGACGAAGACGAGCGACGCTGCGTCGAGCATCTGCTCAACCGCCGCGTCGAGGGGATCATTCTGCTGACCAGCTGCCTGCCGGAACGGGAACTGGTCGAGCTGTCCCGACAGGTGCCGTTGATCCTCACCGGCCGGCGCGTCGATGCCCCGCGCATCGTCAGCCTGGATTACGACAGCACGCAAAGCGCACGCCTGGCCACCGAGTACCTGCTCGACCAGGGCCACCGCCAGATCGCCTTCATCGCCGGGCCGCACGATCATCCGGACGCACTGCAGCGCTACAACGGCTATAAGTCGGCCCTGGCGGGCCGCAAGCTGCCCTTCAACGCGAAATTGGTGGTCGCCGGCGACTACTACGATGGGGGCGGCTACGCGGCGATGACACGCTTGATCGAGGCCGGCACCAAGTTCACGGCCGTGTTCGCCGCCAATGACCAAAGCGCCTACGGCGCCATGCTCGCCCTGCACCGCCATGGCCTGGGCGTACCGCGGGACGTCTCACTGATCGGCTTCGACGATCTGCCGGGATCGGCGTTCACGATCCCTCCGCTGACCAGCGTGCATCGCTCGATCGATGAGATCGGCCAGTGCGCCGCGCTCGCGATGGTCGATCTGATCGAGGGGCGTGCGCCGCTGATCAGGCTCTCCGCCGCCACCCTCGCCATACGCGAATCGACGCGGCCGCTGCACCCCTGACGAAGACCTTCAGCGCGAGCGGCCGGCCAGAATGCCGGTCGACGCGACGAAGCGGTTGAACGCCGGATGCCAGGCCTTGGCGTTGCGGTCGAAGATGAAATGGCCGTTGTTCTTGTCCGGCGGCAGCATGACGAACCGGCCGACACCGCCGGCGGCGCGAAACGCGGAGAACCACTCTCGCGGATAGCGCGGTCCCCAGAGCCGATCGTTGGCGCTGTAGAGCCACAAAGTCGGCAGTCGGCTCTTGGCACCATAGGCAGCGAACGTCCGCTGCAACCGATCCGGGCGACAGGGATGATCCGGACGATGCAGCGAATCGCCGCCGTCGCCGCCGGCGACGTTGACGGCGGCGATCACGCCCGGCACATGGGCGGCCACCGCGGCGATCGCAATCAAGCCGCCGAAGGACTCGCCGACCAGGATGCCGCGCGACCCATCGACGTACGGCAGGCGTGCCGCGGAGGCAATGAGTTCGCGCACCTCATCGACCGCCGGCGCCACGCCACGGGCAAAGTGCTCCGAGACGCAGCCGCCCGTGTACTCCACGTCCGGACCGCCCGACAGGCCGTAGCCGACCCGCAGCGGCGTCAGCACGACGAAGCCTTGCTCGGCGAGATACCGGGAATTGGCCGGGTAAATCGGCAGTTCCAGGCGCGCACGGCCCGCCGCGGTGGCGGCCCGGCCGTGTAGCAAGACGAGGAACGGGCGGCGGCCGTGCGCCGGCTCGCGCACCACCTCGACGTCGATCATCTGTCGGAAGTGCGGTTCACGCTCGCGGCTGTTGCGAACCGGTATCCGCAAGGTCTCGCGCAGCGGCACGACCGGTCGCGGCGGCACGTCGACCGCGGCGCTCGCGGCACTAAATCCGCCGGCAAAGCCGGCCCAGCCGGCCAACACCATCAGCGTAAACCTCATGCCCGTCGCCCGAGGCGGCGCGCTGCGGACCGTCATGTCGCAATCCCCCCGCTCAACCGACCTCCACAGGACGAAAATAATTGACACCCATCCGGGGTGCCGCGCCGCACCAACCCGAGCCGAGCGCGGCCTCTCTTGACAATGGGCGAGGGCTCAGCGCTAAATAAAATCGTGAAAGCGCTTTCTTCGCGCTTTCGCTTCACGATTCTATAACGGATCGATAACGGGGAGATGCCGGCGCCAAAACGCGGACCAAACGCGCTGCGCCGGCTGATCAGCAAAGACTATCGGCATTATCGAGGAACCTACGATGACGACCTCCATCAACTCGAAGCATTCGCGACGCGCGTTGTGGCTCGCCTCCGCCTGCCTGGCCATGGCGGCGCTCGCCGGCTGCACCGGTGGCGGCGTGACGGGCGCCGTCAGTCCGGTTACTCCGAGCGGTGGTGGTGGCGGCGGCAGCAGCGGTGGCGGCGGAACGACGGTGACGAATTCGCCCTATCTGCTGTATGCATCGAACTACGTGGCGTACGCCGCTCCGGCCAGCATACCGACCAATGGCGCCTACCTGCACTCGATCCAGAACGGCGACGTGTACGCCGGATTTGGCGGCCTGTTCCAATACGGCTGCTATTCCTTCGACCAGCCGACCATGGACAAGACCCAATTGTACGGCGTGCAAGGACAGGCAAACGGCGACGGCACCTCGTCCTGTACGGTCATTCCGGGTGCGACGGCGACCAGCTCCTCGGATTACATGGACGTGGCAATCCTCGCGCCCGGAACGAACTCGACCACGAAGACGGCCGTCACGCCGTTCGACATCAGTCAATCCGGCACCTTGCTCATCCAGATGGGACAACTCGCGCCGCCCGATGCGACCCACTCGAACGCCAACGTGTTCACGATCGTGCTGAGCAACGATACCTCGCTCGCCGGTGACGGGTCGGCCTCGACCGCGACGTGCGCCTACGACCAGACCCTGACGGCGCCGGTGGGACCGAATTCCGTCACCTCGGCGCAGGGCACCTTGAACTATGCGATTCCGCTCAACTCATTCACCTGTACGGGCAGCGGATGGCCATCGCTCAGTGTGATCGGCGGTCTCAAGGGCAGCATGACGACGCTGCAATCGACGGGTGTGACGCGGCTGTACATCTGGATCTCCGGCGACAAGAATCCGGGCATCAAGATGGGCGAATTCGACAGCATCGCGGTGGGCTACGTCGGCTTCACGATGTAATCGCATTAGATGGCGGCGAGCAGCCGCGCCGTGTGCCGGGCGATCATCAGATCCTCATCGGTGGGTATGACGAACACCGG
>JABEVI010000033.1 GCA_013044085.1 Steroidobacteraceae bacterium | reverse complement strand
GCCGCAGCTGTACCTGCCGCCGCAGACCGGCAACGGCGGCAAGAGCGAGAACGCCTTCACGCCGAAGGTCAGCATCGCCTACCAGTACAACGAACATAATCTCTACTACGCGACCTATGCGAAGGGCTTCCGGCCGGGCGGCGCTAACAACCCGGTGCCGCAAGCGGCGTGCTCGACCGACTTCAACAATTTCGGCATCAACGCGGCGCCGCAGACCTTCAGTTCCGACACCGTCAACAGCTTCGAGGTTGGCGCGAAGAACAACTTCCAGAATCGCGTCAAGATCGCGAGCAGCATCTACTACATCAAGTGGAACAACATCCAACAGACCGTGGTGCCGCCGATCTGCCAGATCTCCTTCATCGCGAACTTAGGCAGCGCGGTCGCCAAGGGCGCCGATTTTCAGGCCGACATCGCGATTACCGACCACTTCACCGCCAATCTGACCGCCGGCTACACGGACGCGCGCTACACGAAGAACTCGCTCCTCTCGGCAACGGAGGCCACGCCGATCGTCTCGAGCGGTGATGCGATCACCGGTCAGAGCGGCCAGCCGGGTGCGCCGGTCACCGCCTCGGCCGGCCTGCAGTACAACTTCAGCCTGATGAATCACGCCTCGTTCATGCGTTTCGACGACGAGTACCAGGGAAGCCCGAAGTGGGCCTCGCCGCAACAGGACTCGACGACGCAGCAATACGACCCGGCGAACTACCTGCTCGGCTCGACGAATTTGATGTCGGTGCGCGCCGGCATGTACTTCGGCAACCTCCAGGTGACCGCCTTCGTCAACAACCTGGGCGACAACCAGACCGTCACCAACTACCATTGGTCGATCGATCCGGGTGTTTGCGGGTCGGCCGGCGGCCCGGCGGTAAGCCCCGCCTGCGAATCGGCGACGCGCCTTCAGCGCCAATGGACCTTCAGGCCGCGCACCTTCGGCCTGACGTTCATCTACCGCGAGTGAGCCCTCGCGGCTAAGCGGCCCGGATCGATTCGCCGAGGAGCTCGAGTCCCTCCTCGAGGATCGCCTCCGGGATCGTCAAGGGCGCGAGCAGCCGCACGACGTTCGCATTCACCCCGCAGGAGAGGAGGATCAGGCCGCGCCGCTCGGCCTCGGCGAGGATCGCCGAGGTCAGCGCCGCGTCAGGTTCGCGCGTCTTCTTGTCCTTGACGAGCTCGATCGCGACCATCATGCCGAGGCCGCGGACCTCGCCGATGCAGGGCAGCTCTTCGGCCAGTGCCTGAAGCCGCGCGCGCATGCGCCCGCCGAGCAAGGCGGCGCGCGCGCACAGACCCTCGCTCTCGATGACATCGAGCACGGCGTGCGCGGCGGCGATGCACATGGGGTTGCCACCGTAGGTGCCGCCGAGTCCGCCCGGGTGGGCGGCGTCCATGATCGTCGCCCGGCCGGTGACCGCCGACAGCGGCAGGCCGCCGCCCAAGCCCTTCGCGCTGGTGATCAGGTCCGGCACGACGCCGGCATGTTCGATCGAGAACATGCGCCCGGTGCGCCCCATGCCGCCCTGCACCTCGTCGGCGATCAAGACGATGCCATGCTCATCGCAGATCCGCCGCAGGGCGTGCAGGAAATCGAAGGGCGCGACGTTGAATCCGCCCTCCCCCTGAACCGGCTCGACAATGATCGCCGCCACGGATTTAGGATCGATGTCGGCGTGGAACAACCGATCCAGGTCGGCGAGCGCATCGGCGCTGCTCACGCCCCGATACGGCAGCGGAAACTCGGCGTGGAAAATCTCGGCCGGGAACGGCCCGAAGCCACGCTTGTACGGCATGACCTTGCCGGTGAGACCCATCGCCAGCAGCGTGCGGCCGTGAAAGCCGCCGGCGAACGCGATCACCGCCGAGCGTTTGGTGGCGATGCGCGCGATCTTGATCGCGTTCTCGACCGCCTCGGCACCCGAGTTCAGGAACAAGGTCTTCTTGGCGAAGTCACCGGGTGCGAGCGCATTCAGCCGCTCGGCGAGGTGTACGTAGGACTCGTACGGAGCGACATGGAAACAGGTGTGCATGAAGGCCGCGGCCTGGTTCGCGACCGCCTGCATCACGTGCGGATGCCGGTGGCCGGTGTTGAGCACGGCGATGCCGGCCGCGAAATCGATGAAGCGGCGGCCGTCGACGTCCCAGATCTCGGCGTTCTCGGCCTTGGCGACGTAGATCGACTTGGTCGCCACACCGGTTGGTATCGCGGCCGCCTGGCGCGCCTTCAATTCGGGAGTCTTCGCCATCTTCAAGCTTCCTTCGAGGTGGTGCTGCGGGGGCCTCGAACGGTATCATCGGCCTGCATGGCGAGCAAACCGAGCGACACGGACTTGGCCGCGCCGGCGACGCGCGGCGGCGTGTTGGGCGTGCGGATCGTGCGCGCGAGGCTGGGCGAACGCAGCCCGGCGACCGACCGGGTCGCGGTCGAAGCGCCGCTCGAAATCCTGCTGCATCATCCGGCATTCGGCGATGAACCGGTCTCCTTCGGCGCCACCATGCGCACCCCGGGCGAGGATGAGGCACTCGCCGCCGGTTTGCTCTTCGGCGAGGGGCTCATCGAGGAGTCGCGCGACATCGAGGCAATCGAGTCCGGAACGCGCCGCCCGAATGTGGTCAACGTCAGGCTCCGGCCCGGTCTTTCCTTGCACACGCCGGTCATCGCGCGACGATTCAGCGCCGGCGCCGCCTGCGGGGTTTGCGGTACGACCAGCATCGACGCGGCCATCGCGCGCGCTGCCGCGACCCGGCTTCCCGCCGGCCATGGCGTCGCGATTGATCGACTGCTCGCCCTGCCCGCGCGCATGCGCGCGG
>JABEVI010000202.1 GCA_013044085.1 Steroidobacteraceae bacterium | reverse complement strand
TTAGCGGCGCTCGACCGGGCGCCCTGCGCCGCTAGCCGGCGCGCAGCGCATCGTGCCGCGTCAGCACCAGCGGGTGAACGCCGCTGAAGTGCGCCGCGAGCCGCTCGACGATGTAGACCGATCGATGCTGGCCTCCGGTGCAGCCGACCGCCACCGTCAAATAGCGGCGATTGGAGGCGATCGAGTCGGCGAGACGCCGGTCGATGAAGCCGATCAAATCATTGAGCATGCGTCCGACCACCTCGTGGCTTTCCAGATAGCGCGCGACCGCCGCATCGTGGCCGGTCAGACCCCGCAGTTCGTGCTCCCAGAACGGGTTCGGCAGGCTGCGCACGTCGAAGACGAAGTCCGCGTCGCCCGGTATCCCGTGCTTGTAGCCGAAGGATTCGAACATCACCGACAGCGTGTTCGCGCCTCGCGGATCGAGCCTTTCACGCACCAGTTCGCGCAGCGCATGCATTCCGAGCCCGGAGGTGTCGATGGTCAGATCGGCCACCGCCGTGAGCGGTTCGAGCAGGGCGCGCTCGGCGGCGATCGCGTCCCGCAGGCTCACGCCATCGGCCATCAGCGGATGCTTGCGGCGCGTCTCGGAATAACGCTTCAGCAGCACCTCGTCATTGGCGTGCAGGTAGACCATGGCGCAGCGGATGCCGCTGCGCCTGAGGTCCGCGATCATCTCCGGAACCGTCTCAATTTCGTGCGCTCGATTGCGTGCATCCAGTCCGACCGCGGTCAGCGGATAAATCTCCTCGGAACCGCGCACGACGTGCGCGATCAGGGGTTTGAGCAGCGCGGCGGGTATGTTGTCGACGCAGTAGTAATCGAGATCCTCGAGCATGTGCAAGGCGACGCTCTTGCCAGAACCGGAAAGGCCGCTGACGACGATCAGGCGCATCGGCAGGGTCTCCTCGAGGTCATCCGGAACGGCTCTTGAGCACGTCTTTCGGGTGGTGATCGCCCGACTTCTCTTTGTGTTTCTTGACGGCACGATCGAGTTTGTCGGCGAGCGCATCGATGGCCGCGTACATGTCGCCCTCGGTCGCCTCGGCATGAATTTTGTTGCCGCGCAGCATCAGCGTGGCTTCCGCCTTGTGGCGCAGTTTCTCGACCGTCAGCACGCAATGCACGTCGATCAATTGTTCGAAGTGGCGCGAGATCCGCTCGAATTTCTTCAGGACGTAGGCGCGTAGCGCGGGAGTGATTTCCAGGTGGTGACCGCTGAGATCGAGCTGCATGATGTTTCTCCTTATCGTCCAAGGGTCGATTAGTTGGCGCGCGTCGCGGCGCGCTTGCGCTCGTTCGACGGCGCGATCTGCATTCCTTCCCGGTACTTGGCCACGGTGCGCCGAGCGACCGGTATGCCTTCGTCGGACAGGATCCGCGCGAGCTTCGCATCGCTCAGCGGATTGTCGGGATTCTCCTGGCCGATCAGCTTGCGCAATTTGGCGCGAATCGCGGTCGAGGACATTTCGGTGCCGTCGGCGGCCGCGACGTGGCTGGAAAAGAAGTAGCGGAATTCGAACACGCCGCGCGGGGTGAGCATGTATTTCGCCGTCGTCACCCGCGAGATCGTCGATTCGTGCATTTCGACCGCGTCGGCGACATCCTTGAGGATCAGCGGTTGCATCGCTTCTTCGCCGCGGTCGAAGAAACGGGTCTGGCGCTCGACGATGCAGCGCGCGACCTTGACGATCGTCTCATTGCGAATCTCCAGGCTGCGCATCAGCCAGCGCGCCTCCTGCAGCTGGGTGCGCAGCATCGCGTGGTCCGCGGAGCGCGAGATCAGGTTCGCGAAGCCTTGGTTGACGCGTACGCGTGGCACCGTCGCCTGATTGATCTCGACGGCCCAACCGCTGTCGGTGCGGCGCACGTACACGTCCGGTATGACGTACTCGGCGCGCCCCGGGCTGATCGCCGCGCCGGGGCGCGGATGGCAGGAGCGGACCAGCGCCAGCGCGGTTTCGAGGTCCTGCTCGCTGCAGTGCAAATGCCGGCGTATCAGCGCAAAATGTTGCGCGGCGACGAGGTCCAGATGCTCGTGCGCAATTTTCAGCGCGATGTCGCGGGCCGGGGTCGAGGGGTCGAGCTGGCGCAACTGCAGCGCGATGCATTCGCCGAGATTGCGGGCACCGACGCCGGCCGGTTCCAGGGACTGTACCGCCGTGAGCACCCGTTCGACGTCCGCCAGCGTCACCGCGACTTCAGGCAGGAGGCTGGCGCGGATCGTCTCCAAGTCATCGCGCAGATAGCCGTCGTCGCCGATCGCATCGGCAATCACCCGCGCGATGGCGAGGTCGATCGCCGACAGATGCGCAAGCTCGAGCTGTTCGATCAGTTGCTCCTGCAAGGTCGCGGCGTGCTGATCGCTGAAATCCAGGGAGCGGTCATCCTCGCCCGACCAGCGGGTGTCGGAAGGGCCGCTCGTCTGGTCTCCCCAGGAATCGTCGGTGATCTCGACGTCCGCTTCGCCCTCACCTTCGCCCTCGCCTTGTGCTGCGCGCTCGCCGTCGCCGGTTTTGACTTCGGATGCCCCGTAGGCCTCGGCGGGGGGGCTTTCGGGACCGCTCACCGGGGTCGTGGACGAGTCGGCTTCCGCCTCATCGTCCGCCTCGAGCATCACGTTGCTCTCGAGTGTCTCGCGTACGTGAGCCTGCAGGTCGAGCGCCGGCAGCTGTAACAAGCGGATCGCCTGTTGCAACTGCGGCGTCATGGTCAGTTGCTGGCCGATGCGTAGTTGCAGGCTGGGCTTCAACATGGGGCACTGTCGGGCATGGGGCTACAGTTTGAAATCCTGACCCAAGTACACCTCACGAACCTGGGAATTTGCAAGAATCTGTTCCGCAGATCCGGAAGCGATCACCTCGCCCTGGCTGACGATGTAGGCGCGGCCGCAGATGCCGAGCGTTTCACGCACGTTGTGGTCGGTGATCAGCACGCCGATGCCCTTGTCAGACAGGTGCCTTATTATGCGCTGGATGTCGGCGACGGACAGCGGATCGACGCCGGCGAACGGCTCGTCGAGGAGGATGAAGCGCGGATCGGCCGCGAGGGCGCGCGCGATCTCGACGCGGCGGCGCTCCCCGCCGGACAGCGATATCCCGAGGCTGTCCCGGACATGGCCGATGTGCAGCTCCCCGAGCAGATCTTCGAGCCGCTCAGAGCGCGCGGCGCGGTCGAGTCCGGGTCGCGTCTCGAGGATCGCGAGAATATTGTCGGCGACCGTGAGCTTGCGGAACACCGACGGCTCCTGCGGCAGGTAACCGAGGCCGAGGCGCGCGCGCCGGTGCATCGGCAGCCGGCTGATGTCGCGGTCATCGAGCAATATCTGGCCATGCTCGCACGCGGTCAGGCCGACGATCATGTAGAAGGCGGTCGTCTTGCCCGCCCCGTTCGGTCCGAGCAGCCCGACCACCTCGCCGCTCGTGACCGAGAGCGACAGGTCCCGCAAGACGTCGCGGGACTTGTAGCGCTTGGCGAGATGGTTCGCCTGCAGGACGCTCATGGCTTGTGCCGCGGCGGTGGCGTGATGGTGATGCGCACTCGGCTCTTGCCCTGGTCCGCGGCGGCGGCGATGACGCGGCGCGCGGCGATGTCGTATTTCAGGGATTCGCCGCGGATCTGGTTCTGGCCGTCGCTCAGCCAGGCATCCTTCGACAAGCGGATGATACCCTGGCGGATGTCGTAATCGATGCGCTGCGCGTGTCCCTGGACGAGATGTCCGGTCTTCGGATCCCGTTGCGAGAACTGCGCCGGAGTGCCGGTCACGATGGCGCGCGTGAGCAGCTTGTGCGCGAAGCTGATGTCGGCCTCGGCCGAGCGCAGTTCGCCCTGACCGACGACGACGTGCACATTACCGAGGAACACCCAATGACTGTTCTCGAAGTCCAGCCCGGTCGCGTGCGCCAGATCGGCCGAGACGCAGATGCTGCCCTGGGTGATCTTGACCTTGCGGAAGAGCAGCTTATTGCTCCGGTAGTCGATCTCGGATGATTGCGCCACCAGCGAAATCGGCGCGCGCAGCGTCTGCTTGGAGACCTTGAGACCCGGCAGGTGCGCCGGTGTCGCCGCCCAGGGAGCCCGCGCGAGCAGCAGCAGCGGCACGGCGAGAAGGCGCGAACTACGGAACGAAGCGGCCATTGACGTCTGATTCCAGTCGAACGCTGCGCCGCTTCAGGTCGGCGAGCAGTCCACGTGCGGTCAGTGACTGAGCGGCGAAATCGATGCGCACCGCGCTCTTGGTGCTGACCACGGCGTCGGCGACGTCGTAGGTCATGCGGTCGCTGAGGATGAGCGCCGTACCGGCGCGTTCCGGGTCGACACCCCGGAGCTGCACGTGGCCTTGCACCTGCACGGCTTTGCCCCCAGGGGCAATCTGCGCCTGATCGCCGAGCATGGTCCAGGACTCCCCGCCCGGGGCGTGATACTCGACGCGGATGTCGTGCAGCGCAACCTGGTCGCCCGGGCCAATCTGATCGATCCGACCGGCGGCGATGCGGATGCTCGGCGCGCCGTCATGGCCGTAGTCGGTGAGCACCGCGTCCTTCAGGTAGTAGCCGGGTTTGCGCACCTTGCCGCCGGAGGTGGAGGTGGCGCCGATGCGGCCCGGGGTGCTCAGGATCCAGGTGCTGACGGCGAGGGCGATGACCGCGAGTACCGTAAAGAAACGGAACAGCATCAGCGTCGTCCGGCGCGCGCGCGCAAGATCGCGTCGCACAGTTCGCGCACGGCGCCGCGACCGCCATTCGCCGCGGCGACCCAATGCGCCGCCGCGCGTACGATCGGATGTGCGTCGGCGACGGCGGCGGCAAAGCCGACGCTCGCCATCAGCGGCAGATCCGGGGTGTCATCGACGAGGCAGGCCGCCGAGGTCGGCGCGACGCCGAGCTTCGCGCCGATCGAGGCGAGCGCGGCCGCCTTGTCGGCGCAGCCCTGGACTACGTGCCGCAGACCGAGTTCGCGCATGCGTCGCGTGACCGCCGGAGAGCGGCGGCCGCTGATCACCGCGACGGCGACGCCGCTTGCCTGGAGCAACTTGATGCCGTGGCCGTCCTGGACGTGAAACACTTTGAGAACCTCGCCGCGCGCGCCGAAGTACAGGCTGCCGTCGGTCAGCACGCCGTCGACGTCGAGCACGAGCAGCTCGATTTTCGCGAGCGGCGTCGGGCGGCGCGCCTTCAAATGACCCCCGCGCGCATCAGGTCATGGATGTGCAACGCGCCGACCACGCGCTCCTCGGCGTCGAGGACCAGCAGGGCGGTGATCCGGTGTGTCTCCATCAGCAGCAAGGCTTCCGCGGCCAGCGTTTCGGCGCCCACCGACTTTGCCTGCGGCGTCATCACCTGGTGCATCGGCGTCGCCCGCAGATCGATCGCGCGGTCGATCGCGCGGCGCAGATCACCGTCGGTGAATATGCCGGCCGCACGGCCGTCCTCGCCGATGACCGCGGTCATGCCGAGGCCCTTGCGCGACATCTCCAGCAAGCCCTCCGCGAGCGCCGCGTCGGGGTGCACGCCGGGCACGTCCGCGCCCGAGCGCATCACGTCCGAGACCCGCAGCAGCAGGCGCCGGCCGAGGTTGCCGGCCGGGTGGGAACGGGCGAAATCGGCCTCGGTGAAGCCGCGGGCCTTGAGCAGCGTGACCGCGAGTGCGTCGCCGACCGCGAGTGCGGCGGTCGTGCTCGCCGTCGGGGCGAGATTCAAGGGGCAGGCCTCGGCCGGCACGCCGATGTGCAGATGCACGGTTGCGGCGCGCGCGAGCGTCGATTGAGGATTGCCGGTCAAGGCGACCAGCGGCACGCCGAGGCGTTTGATCACCGGGATGATCGACAGGACCTCGGCGGTTTCGCCGGAATTCGACAGCGCGAGCAGCGCATCCTCGCGGGTGACCATGCCGACGTCGCCGTGGCTTGCCTCGCCGGAATGGATGAAAAAAGCCGGTGTACCCGTGCTGGCGAGGGTCGCCGCGATCTTGCCGGCGATGTGCCCCGACTTACCCATGCCGGTGACGACGATGCGGCCGCGGCACGCCAGGCAGATGCGGCAGGCACGCGCGAAGTCGGCGCCGAGGCGCGGCTGTTGCGCCCGCAGACCATCGATTTCGATCGAAATGGCGCGTCGGGCCGCCTCGATCAGCGCATCGTCGGTGATTTCCGCTCGCATGCGCGGATGATAGCGCGGTTTTGCAGCAGCGCGCGGCTGGGCCGAGATGCGGCTTCTCTAGTAGACTTGCGCCCACGAGGTAGATTCCGAGGAGGTTCTGCATGGATCCGCAACAAGTCGCCCGCATGATCCGCAGCGGACTTGCCGGCAGCGAGGCGACCGTCGCCAGCGAGGACAACGTGCATTTCGAGGCTTTGGTCGTCGCTGATGCCTTCGTCGGCAAGCGTGCGCTGCAGCGCCACCAGTTGGTGTACGCGGCGCTCGGCGCGGCCATGGGCAACGAGATCCACGCACTTGCGCTGAAGGTCTACACCCCCGAGGAATACGCGGCCCAACGCCGCGGCTGAGCTCCTTGGACAAACTGCAGATACACGGCGGCATCGCGCTCGAAGGCGAGGTGCGCATCTCCGGGGCGAAGAACGCGACCCTGCCGATTCTCGCCGCCTGTCTGCTCGCCGACGGCCCCGTGATCGTCTCGAACGTGCCGCACCTCCAGGACGTCACGACGATGATCGAGTTGCTGGGCCGCATGGGCGTCTCGGTGACCGTCGACGAGCGGATGCGCGTCGAGGTGGATGCCTCGACGATCCGGGAGTATTTCGCACCCTACGAACTCGTCAAGACGATGCGCGCCTCGATCCTGGTGCTCGGCCCGCTGCTCGCGAGGTTCGGCGAGGCGGACGTGTCGCTGCCCGGCGGCTGCGCCATCGGCGCAAGGCCGGTCAACATCCACGTCGCCGGGCTGCAGGCGATGGGTGCCGACATTCACATCGAAAACGGCTACATCAAGGCGCGCGCGAGCCGTTTGAAGGGCGCGCGCATCGTCCTCGAGACGGTGACGGTCACCGGCACGGAGAACCTGATGATGGCGGCGGCGCTCGCCGAGGGCCAAACGGTGCTCGAAAATGCCGCGCGCGAACCGGAGGTCGTCGATCTGGCCCTGTTCCTGAACGCGATGGGGGCGAGGATCCGCGGCGCCGGCGGCGACAAGATCGTCATCGACGGCGTCGAGCGCCTGCACGGCACCGCCTACGAGGTCCTTCCGGATCGGATCGAGACCGGTACCTATCTGGTTGCCGCGGCGATCACCGGCGGCCACATCCGCGTGAAGAACACCCGGCCCGAGCACCTGGACGCGGTCACGGGCAAGCTGCAGGAGGCCGGTGCAACGATCGCAACCGGCGAGAACTGGATCGAGGTCGACATGCACCGCCGACGCCCGCGCGCAGTCGACATTCGCACCGCGCCTTATCCGGCGTTCCCGACCGACATGCAGGCGCAGTTCGCGGCATTGAACACGGTCGCATCGGGCGTCGGCACGATCATCGAAACGGTGTTCGAGAACCGCTTCATGCACATGCTCGAGATGCGCCGCATGGGTGCGGAGATCCGCCTCGAGGGCAATACCGCGATCATCAAGGGTGTCGAGCGGCTCACCGCCGCACCGGTCATGGCGACCGATCTGCGGGCCTCGGCGAGCCTGATCCTCGCGGCGCTGGTCGCCGAGGGGCGCACCGAGATCGAGCGCATCTACCACATCGACCGGGGCTACGAGGCGATCGAGGAGAAATTCCAGGCGCTCGGCGCGAAGATCCGGCGCACGCCCGGCTGAAGCCGGGCGTGCGCCGAGCCCCGGGCCTGGCTCATTGCTGCGCTTGTACCCCGCCGGTCGGCCGCTCGATCACGGCGAAACGGTAGCTGAAGGGGGTCAGGCCGTGCTTGCCGGCAAGTTCGACGATCGTGCCCGGCTTCAACTCGGCCACCCGGCTGACCAGTTGTTGGGCGCTCGTGATCGGCGAGCCGTTCAACGAGGTGAGCAAATCGCCCGGGCGCACACCGGCTTCGTAGGCCGGACTCTTGACCAGGATGTTGACGACCGCTATGCCGCCGCGGGGCATGCCGAGTTCGCCCGCCTGCGCATCCGTGATCTCCTGCGGCGAGAGTCCGAGCCAGCCGCGGATGACGTGGCCGTACTTGAGAATTTGTTTCATCACGCCACGGACCAGATTGACCGGAATCGCGAAGCCGATGCCCTCCGGTCCGCCGTAGGCGCGGTTCAACACGGCGGTATTGATGCCGATCAACTCGCCGCGGGCATTGATCAGCGCGCCGCCGGAATTGCCGGGATTGATCGCCGCGTCGGTCTGGATGAAGTTCTCGAACGTCGCGAGCCCGAGCTGGCCGCGGCCGATCGCGCTGACGATGCCCTGGGTCACCGTCTGGCTGAGTCCGTACGGATCGCCGATCGCGAGCGCGATGTCCCCGACCCGCAGGGTGTCTGAGCGGCCGAGCGGCATCACGGGCAATTTGCCGAGCGAAATGTGCAACACCGCCAGATCCGTGTCCGGATCCTGGCCGACGATCTTCGCCTCGGTGGTGCGCCCGTCGGCGAGCTGCACCTTGATCGATTCGGCACCGGCGATGACGTGCTGATTGGTGACGATCGTGCCGTTGGCGTTGACGATCACGCCGGAGCCGAGGCTGCGTTCGACCCGCTGCCGGTAGGTCGGCCAGAAATCGCCGAACAGCTGCGCGAGCGGTGGTGCCTGGGTCTGTTCGGTGACCAGGCGCGCCGTGTAGATGTTGACGACCGCGGGCGCGGCGCGCGCCACGGCGTCGGCGAAACTCGCGACGACGATGCGGTGCGCAGCGCCGCTCGCGCCGTTGCCGGGCGCCGTCGCCGGCGACGGCGCGAGCGGCCTATCAGCTCCGGCGTTGCCGAGCAATGAGGGCTTCCACCAGACGATCAGGAAGCCGGCCGCGAGGCCGAGCACGATCGCCCGGGTCAAAAATTTCAACAGGAAGCGCGCTGTCTTCAATCGATTTCCCGTACGAACATGGTGCGGGGGACGACGTCCGCTCCGCGCGGTCCGCAGCCCGCGTCGCCCGACGTGTATAATGCTCCCCGGATGGTCATTGTTGAAGAGGTGCTCGGAATGGACGAGAAGATCGATCATAGTCGGCGCCGGCTGTTGACGGCGGCAACCGTCGGAACCGGGGCGATCGGCGTGGCGTTCGCGGCGGCGCCGTTTCTCGCTTCTTGGAATCCCAGCGCGCGCGCCAAAGCGCTCGGTGCACCGGTCGAAGTCAATGCCTCCAAGATCGAGCCGGGCCAGATGATCGTGGTTGCCTGGCGGGGCCAGCCGATCTACATCGCGCGTCGCACGAAGGACGTGCTCGCGCACCTCGACGATCACAACGAGCTGCTCGCCGATCCGAATTCCGACAATTCCCTGCAGCCGGCGTACATCAAGGCAACCGGCGCGGCGCGCGCGCGCAACCCGGAGTACTGGGTCGGCCTCGGCGTCTGCACCCACCTCGGCTGCGCCCCATCGAGCGCGTTCGTGCGGCGTGGGGAGTTCCAGATCGCCGGCGTCGATCTCGGCCACAAATGGCCCGGCGGCTACTACTGTCCCTGTCACGGTTCGAAGTACGATGCCTCGGGCCGCGTCTTCAAGAACGTGCCGGCTCCCAGGAACCTGACGATCCCGCCGTACGCGTTCGGGGAGAACCTGCATATCACGATCGGCGTCGACGACGTCGAGAAGAACGCTTAAATTTCGCAGGAGAGGTTCAACGATGTCCGCTTCAACCGATTCCACCGGCAAGGGTCTTCTCGGCTGGATCGACCAGCGCTTTCCGCTCACCAAGCTCTGGAAGGAGCAGGTGTCCGAGTATTACGCCCCGAAGAATTTCAACTTCTGGTACTACTTCGGTTCGCTCGCGATGCTGGTGCTCGTCAACCAGAT
>JABEVI010000201.1 GCA_013044085.1 Steroidobacteraceae bacterium | reverse complement strand
GGCTGAGCGTGCCATCGAGGTCGAAGAGGGCGACTGTCGGGCGATTCGTCAAGCCCGCAGTATAGCGAACTCACGCCGGCGAGCGCGCTGCAAGCCCCGGTAGGCGCCTTTACAAGAAAACATCCGCGGGCTAGCATCGAACAGCGGTGCGCAGGCGAGGTGCGCGGGCGGACACCGCATACTTTCCCGATCGCAGGAGACCGGCAGGATGAGCGGCGTCGCCATATCGTTACTCGGCGACATCGCCGTCCTCACGCTCGACAATCCCCCCGTCAACGGCTTCGGAAGCCGACAGCGCCGTCTGCTGGTGGAAGCCATCGACGCGGCCGTCGCCGATCCCGGGGTACGCGCCATCGTGGTGACGGGCGCCGGGGAGATATTTTCCGGCGGGGCCGATATTCGTGAATTCGGCAAACCCGAGGCCGCGGCTTCGCCTAATCTGCGCGACGTCATCGGTGTTGCGGAGAGTTGCGTCAAGCCGGTGGTTGCGGCCATCAACGGCACCTGCATGGGTGGCGGACTGGAATTCGCCCTCGGCTGTCACGGGCGCGCCGCACTGGCCTCCGCGTTGGTCGCCCTGCCCGAAGTCAAGCTCGGGCTCCTGCCCGGCGCCGGCGGCACGCAGCGCCTGCCGCGCGCGGTCGGGCTGGAGCACGCCATGAACATGATCGTCTCCGGTGAACCGGTGGTGGCGAGGTTGCTCGAGAGTACCGCGCTCTTCGATGCCGTCGTCGAACAGGACGTCATCGCGGCGGCGACGGTCGTGGCGCGCAAGCTCGCCGACTCAGGGCAGCCGACACCGAGGCTGTGCGATCGCGTGGTAGAGCACGACAATGCCGAAGCCTTCATCCAGTTCACACGCGGCGTGGTGCATGGACAATTTCCCCGCGAGCCGGCCCGGCTGCAGTGCGTGGAGGCGGTTGCCGGGTCGCTAAAGCCGTTCACCGAGGGTTTGTCGCTCGAGCGCGGTCTTTTCGTGATGTTGATGGCGAGCCCCGAATCACAGGCGCTGCGCCATGCCTTTTTCGCCGAACGCGCCGCTTCGAAGATTCCCGGTGTATCCGCCGATACGCCCACGCGCACGATTTCCAAGGTCGGTGTGGTCGGCGCCGGCACGATGGGTGGCGGCATCAGCATGAACTTCTTAAGCGCCGGGATTCCCGTCACGCTGCTCGACAGCACGCGAGAGGCGTTGGATCGCGGCGTGGCGAACATACGCCGGAATTACGAGACTTCGGTCAAGAAGGGAAAACTCAAACCGGAGCGGCTGGAGCAGTGCATGCAGATGCTGCGCACGTCCCTCGATTTCGGGGACCTTGCCGATTGCGATCTGCTCATCGAGGCCGTTTTCGAGACGATGCAGGTCAAGCGCGAGGTCTTCGAACGCATGGATGCCGTGGCCAAACCGGGAGCGATTCTTGCGTCCAACACCTCGACGCTGAACCTGGACCAGATCGCCGGCTTCACCCGGCGGCCGCAAGACGTCGTCGGCATGCACTTCTTCAGCCCGGCCAATGTGATGAAGTTGCTCGAGGTGGTGCGCGGCAAGGCGAGCGCCGCGGATGTGCTCGCCACGGTGATGAAGCTGGCGAAGACGATCCGCAAGACCGCGGTCCTGTCCCTGGTGTGCGATGGCTTCATCGGCAACCGCATGCTCGAACATTACGTGCGCATGGCCAATTTCCTGGTGGAGGAGGGCGCGAGCCCACAGCAGGTGGATCGGGCGCTCGAGGCCTGGGGAATGGCCATGGGTCCCTACCGTGTCGGCGACCTTGCGGGCAACGATATCGGTTGGGCAATCCGCAAGAGGCGCTATGTGGAGAAGCCGACGGTGCGATATTCGGCGCTGGGCGACCGATTGTGCGAGCAGGGCCGCTTCGGGCAGAAGACCGGGGCTGGATGGTATCGCTACGAGCCCGGCAAACGCGATCCACTGCCGGATCCGCAGGTCGATGAGCTCATTCGCGAGCACCGTAAGGCGATCGGTGTCACACCACGCGAGTTCGCCGACGCCGAGATCGTCGAGCGCTGCATCTATGCTCTTGTGAACGAGGGCGCACGCCTGCTCGCCGAGGGCATCGCACAACGGGCTTCCGACATCGATCTGGTGTACCTGAGCGGCTACGGCTTCCCGCGCTGGCGCGGCGGTCCGATGAAGTACGCGGACAGCGTCGGCCTGGCCATGGTGGCGCGACGCATGCAGCAGTTCGCCTCGCAACCCCGGGGTGATGCGGCCTTCTGGCAACCGGCGCCGCTGCTCGCCGAACTGGCCGCGCAGGGCAAGACCTTCAACGACGCCTGAGCATTCGAAAGCGGGGTTTCCCATGACTGACGCCGTCATCGTTTCCGTTGCGCGCACGCCGCTCGCCAAGTCCTGGCGCGGCGCGCTCAACCTCACCCACGGCGCCACGCTTGGCGGGCACGTCGTCCAAGCCGCCGTGCAGCGGGCGGGCATCGATCCTTCGGAGGTGGAAGACTGCCTCTTCGGCTGCGCCATGCCGGAGGGTGCCACGGGCGGCAATATCGCGCGGCAGATCGCCCTGCGCGCCGGCTTGCCGGTGAGCGTCGCCGGGGCCACCATCAACCGTTTCTGTTCGTCGGGCCTGCAGGCGATCGTGATGGCGGCGCATCGCGTCATCGCCGATCAGGTGCCGCTGCTCGTCGCCGGCGGAGTCGAATCCATTTCCTGCGTGCAGAATGATCGTGCCAACAGGCACATGGCCCGGGAAGAGTGGCTGCTGCAGCACAAGCCGCCAATCTACTGGAGCATGCTGCAAACCGCGGAAACGCTCGCCCATCGATACGGCATTTCGCGCGAACGGCAGGACGAATACGGAGTGCGCAGCCAACAACGGGCGGCAGCCGGGCAGGCGGCTGGAAGGTTCCGCGATGAGATCGTTCCAATTACGGTGCGCGCCGGCGTAACGGACAAAGCGAGCGGCCGTCTGTGCACACGTGAGCTCAGGTTGGAAGCCGACGAGGGTATCCGGGCCGACACCACCTACGAGGCTGTGGCGAGGATCCGACCGGCTTTGCCCGGTGGTGTCGTGGCGGCCGGCAACGCCAGCCAGTTCTCCGACGGGGCTGCGGCGTGCGTGGTGATGAACGGCAAGCTCGCCGAGCAGCGCGGGCTGGCGCCGCTCGGGGCCTTTCGAGGTTTTGCGGTGGCCGGTTGCGAGCCGGATGAAATGGGTGTCGGGCCCGTCTTTGCCGTCCCCCGCTTGTTGCAGCGAGCGGGGTTGAAGATCGGGGACATCGGCCTGTGGGAACTGAACGAGGCGTTCGCCGTGCAGGTCATTTACTGTCGTGACAAGCTCGGAATCCCGGACGACCGGCTGAACGTCGACGGTGGCGCCATCGCCGTCGGTCATCCCTATGGCGTGAGCGGTGCACGGCTCGTGGCCCATGCGCTGATCGAGGGCAAGCGGCGCGGCGTGAAATATGTGGTTGTCACGATGTGTGTCGGCGGCGGCCAGGGCGCCGCCGGTTTGTTCGAAGTGCTGTAAAGGACGCGTGCGCAACATGAAATCCTTCGTGTCCGAACTGTTCGACTTGAACGGGCGTTGCGCCCTGGTCACCGGTGGATCTCGTGGGCTCGGACTGCAGATGGCACAGGCACTGGCGGAAATGGGTGCGAAGCTTGCCTTGGTCGCACGCAAGGCGGATGAACTGGATGAGGCGCGGCGAAGCCTGCATGAGCGCGGGCTCCAGGCGCTGACGTTCGCGGCCGATCTTTCGCGACGTGAGGGCATCGCGCCGCTGGTGCAGGGCGTGCAAGCCGCGCTCGGGGGCGTGGACATCCTGATCAACAACGCCGGGGCCACCTGGGGTGCGCCGGCCGAGGACTATCCGGATGAAGCCTGGGACAAGGTCATGCGGCTGAACGTCGACGCGGTGTTCGCGCTCAGCCGCGAGGTGGGCAAGCGTTGCATGATCCCGCAAGGTCGCGGCAGCATCATCAACATCGCGTCGATCGCCGGTCTGCGCGGCAATCCACCGGCCATGCGCACCATCGCCTACAACACATCCAAGGGCGCGGTGGTCAATTTCACCCGCGCATTGGCGGCCGAATGGGGGCGGTACGGCATCCGCGTCAACGCCATCCTGCCCGGATTTTTCCCCTCGCGGATGACCGCCGGCCTGCTCGAGAAGATGGGCGAGCAGGTCATTCAGCGAACCCCCTTGTTGCGCCTCGGCGGCGAGCGGGACCTGATGGGTGCGGCGGCATTTTTCGCGAGCGATGCATCGGCTCACGTCACCGGCCAGTGTCTGGCGGTGGACGGCGGCGCGAGCTGCCTATGAACCGGCGCCGCGGCTAAAACGCCGCGGCTTGCGGTCCTGGATGCACGCGCCGGTCGTCGGGTCAGCCTGTTTTTCCCGGTTGTGCAACGAGGTTGCGCAGCACGTACTGCAGGATGCCGCCGTGACGGTAATACTCGAGCTCCTTCGGCGTGTCGATGCGCACCCGCGTCTGGAACACCGTGGTCCGGCCGTCTGCGCCGGTTGCGGTCACACGCACCGACTTCGCCGCCCCTTGTTGCAAGCCGGAGATGTCGAAGACCTCGCGGCCGTCGAGGCCGAGACTCTGCGCGTTCTGACCGCTCTCGAATTGCAGAGGCAGCAGCCCCATGCCGATCAGGTTCGAACGGTGGATGCGCTCGAAGCTTTCGGCGATCACGGCCCTCACGCCGAGCAGCATCGTACCCTTTGCCGCCCAGTCGCGTGAGCTGCCGGTGCCGTACTCCTTGCCGGCGAGAATCACGAGCGGGGTCCTGTCGGCCTTGTACTTCATGGCCGCATCGAAGATCGACATTTCCTCCCCGGTCGGCAGATACGCCGTCACGCCGCCTTCCGTGCCGGGACGCAGCAGATTGCGCAGCCGGATGTTCGCGAAGGTGCCGCGCATCATGACCTCATGATTGCCGCGCCGAGCTCCGTAAGAATTGAAGTCCGCCGCGGCGATTCCCTGCGCCATCAGATATTTCGCCGCGGGGCTCGATTTGGCGATATTGCCCGCCGGTGAGATGTGATCGGTCGTCACCGAGTCGCCGAGCACCGCGAGCGCGCGCGCGCCGTGAATGTCCGTCACCGTCGCCGGCGTCATCGTCATGCCGTCGAAATACGGCGGGCTCTTCACGTAGGTCGACTTCGGGTCCCAGGCGTAGATCTTGCCGGCCGGCGTCTTGATGCCGCTCCAGTTGGCGTCGCCCACGAACACGTTCGCGTAGCCGCGCTTGAACATCGCCGAATCGACCGCCGCGGCGATCGTGCTCACCACGTCCGCGGCGCTCGGCCAGATGTCCCGCAAATAGACCGGTTTGCCGTCGGCTCCGAGGCCCAGGGCTTCGGTGGTGATGTCCACGTCCATGCTGCCGGCAAGGGCGTAGGCGACCACCAGCGGCGGTGAGGCGAGGAAATTCATCTTCACCTCGGGGTGCACGCGTCCCTCGAAATTGCGGTTGCCGGACAGCACGGAAGCCGCGATCACCTCACCCTTGCGGACGGCCTCGTTGATCTCCGGCTTCAAGGGACCGGAGTTGCCGATGCAGGTGGTGCAGCCGTAACCGACGGTGTAGAAGCCGAGCGCCTCCAGATCGCCGAGGAGCCCTGCCTTCTTCAGGTATTCCGTCACCACGCGCGATCCGGGTGCGAGCGAGGTCTTGACCCATGGCTTCGAGCGGAGGCCGCGGGCATGCGCATTGCGTGCGAGCAGGCCGGCGGCGATCAGCACGGCCGGATTCGAGGTATTGGTGCAGCTGGTGATTGCCGCGATCAGCACCGCGCCGTCCTTGACTTCGTGGCGGTTGCCGTCCGATTCCGCGGTCGCCGCACCGGTGGCCTGCGGATTCTTGCGGGTGCGCTCCTCAGCCATCTTCGCGAGGCTCGACCGATAGATGGCCTTTGCCGAGCGCAGCGGCACGCGGTCCTGCGGCCGCTTCGGGCCGGCCAGTGAGGGTTCGACGGTCGACAAGTCGAGTTCGACGACATCCGTGTAGTCGGCCGGGGGTGCGCCGTCGATGCGCCAGAGTCCCTGGGCGCGGGCATAGGCTTCGACGAGCGCGACTTCGTCGGCTCCGCGGCCGGTCAGTTGCAGATAGCGTATGGTCTCTTCGTCCACGGGGAAGATCGCGCAGGTCGAGCCGAATTCCGGCGACATGTTGGCAATGGTGGCGCGATCTGCGAGCGGCATGCCCTTCAGGCCGTCGCCGAAGAATTCGACGAACTTGTCGACGACGCCTTTTTTGCGCAGCATCTCGGTCACGGTCAGCACGAGATCCGTGGCCGTGGTGCCGGGCGGCAAGGCACCGACGAGCTTGAAGCCGATCACCTGAGGAATGAGCATCGTCACCGGCTGGCCGAGCATCGCGGCCTCCGCCTCGATGCCGCCGACGCCCCAGCCGAGTACGCCGAGGCCGTTGACCATGGTGGTATGCGAATCGGTGCCGACCAGGGTATCCGGATAGGCGAGTGTCGAGCCGGAACCGTCGCCGGAGAACACCACCCGCGCGAGATGTTCGATGTTGACCTGGTGGACGATGCCGGTATTCGGTGGCACGACCTTGAAGTTGCTGAACGCCGTCTGGCCCCAGCGCAGGAACATGTAACGCTCGCCATTGCGGGCGAACTCGATTTCGTTGTTATGCCGCAGCGAATCGGCGGTCCCGTACTCGTCGACCTGCACGGAATGATCGATCACCAGTTCGGCCGGCGCGAGGGGATTGACCCGCTCGGCGTCGCCACCGAGACG
>JABEVI010000200.1 GCA_013044085.1 Steroidobacteraceae bacterium | reverse complement strand
GGATCGACCGGCAACAGCCCCTCGAATTCCTGTTCGAGGGCAGGCGGCTCAGCGGCTTCGCGGGTGACACCCTGGCTTCGGCCTTGCTCGCCAACGGCATCCGCCTCTTCGCCCGCAGCTTCAAGTATCACCGTCCGCGCGGCCTGCTGGGCGCCGGCGTCGACGAGCCCAACGCGCTCGTCACGCTCGGGGATGGCGGCCGGACGACGCCGAACGTGCCCGCCACCACCACCGAACTGTACGCAGGTTTGGTCGCGCGGCGCCAGAACGCGTGGCCGAGTGTGGATTTCGATTTCGGTGCGGTGAACTCGCTGTTCGCCCCCTTGCTGTCGGCGGGCTTTTACTACAAGACCTTCATGGGACCGTTGCGTGGCTCGTGGATGTGGTACGAGCCGTTCATCCGCCGCGCCGCAGGCCTCGGCCGTGCGCGCCACGAACCGGACCCGGATCGCTATGCGACGCGGCGCGCCTTCACCGATGTGCTCGTCATCGGCGGCGGCCCGGCCGGGCTCACCGCCGCCCTGGCGGCGGCCGCGACCGGCGCCGAGGTGCTGCTCGTCGAACAAGACTGCTCGCTCGGCGGTTCGCTGCTCGCCTGCGCGGCGGGCGGCGGGCTCGAGGACTGGCGGGCGCAACTCGAAGCCTCGGTCCGCGCCAGCCCCGGCATCAGCGTTCGCCTGCGCACGACCGCCTTCGGCGTCTACGACGGCAACACAGTCGCCCTGCTCGAGCGCCATGAGCACGCGCACCCGGATGCGCGCCGCGGCGCGGCGCGCGAGACCCTCATCACGCTGCAAGCCGGCGCGATCGTCTACGCCACCGGCGCCCTGGAGCGTCCGCTCGTCTTCGGCGACAACGACCGGCCCGGCGTCATGCTCGCCTCGGCCGCGCAGACGTACCTGAACCGTTATGCCATCACACCGGGGCGGCGCGCGATCGTCGCGACGAACAACGACTTCGCCTGGCGCTCGGCGATCGACCTCGCCGCCGCCGGTATCGAGGTGACGATTCTCGACCAGCGTGCGCAGGTGGACGCGGCGCTGCGCGAGCGCGCACACCGTGGCGGCATCGACGTCAAGACCGGCGCGCTGCTCGCCCGCGCACTGGGCCGGCGTGCGGTCAGCGGCGCACTCGTCGCCTACGAGGATCGCACCGGACTGCAGCGCCTCGATTGCGATCTGCTGTGCATGTCGGGCGGTTGGTCGCCGACGCTGCACCTGACGTCGCACACCGGCCGCAAACCGACCTACCGTGCCGAGCTCGACGCCTTCGTGCCCGGTGGCTACGAACCGGGGCAATTCGGCGCCGGCGCGGTGAACGGCGAGTTTGCGCTCGCGGCGCTGCTCGCCGCGGCCACGGCGGCGGGCGAGGCGGCCGCGCGCCACTGCGGCCACCGCGGCCTCGATCGGCCCCTCGGGCTGCCCGCCGCACCCGCCCTCGCCGACGCCCCGTGCGCGACCACCGTCGCGCTCCCCTGTCCGCCCGGTGCCGGCGGCAAGGCGTTCCTCGACTTTCAGAACGACGTGACCACGCAGGATGTCGGTCTTGCGCATGCGGAAGGCTACGTCGCAATCGAACACCTGAAGCGCTACACGACGCTCGGCATGGGCACCGATCAGGGCAAGACGAGCGGCGTCAACGCCGTGCAGACGATGGCCGCGCTGCGTGGCGTCGAGATCGCCGCGGCCGGAACGACGACCTTCCGCCCCCCCTATACGCCGATATCGGTCGGCGCGCTCGCGGGCCGCAGCATCGGCCGGCACTTTCGAGCCATCCGCCGCTCCCCGCTGCACGACTGGCACCTCGCGCACGACGCGGCCATGATCGAAGCCGGTCCGTGGCTGCGCGCCTGGTACTACCGCTGGGCGGGCGAGGATGCGGCCTCGGCCTATGTCGAGGAGATGCGTCTGGTGCGCTCGGCCGTCGGCATCGCCGACATCTCCTCGCTCGGCAAGATCGACGTGCAGGGACCGGATGCGGCCGAGTTCCTGAACCGCGTATACGTCAATGGATTCGCGAAATTGCCGCTCGGCAAGGCCCGCTACGGCGTGATGCTGAACGATGATGCAAGCGTGCTCGACGACGGCACCACCGCGCGCCTCGGGCCGCAGCGCTACTTCCTGACCACCACCACGGCACAGGCCGGCGAGGTCATGTCGTGGCTCGAGTTCCTGCTGCAAACCGCCTGGCAAAACCTGGACGTGCAGGTCGTCTCGGTGACCGACGAGTGGGGCGCGATGTCCGTCGCCGGACCGCGCGCCCGCGAGGCCTTGAAGCTCGCGCTGCCGGGGATCGACGTCGACGATGCGGCGCTGCCTCACATGGGAGCGCGCGAGATCGATGTCGACGGTGTGCCGATCCGGCTGTTGCGACTGAGCTTCTCGGGCGAACTCGCCTACGAACTGCACGTTCCGTCCGGCTACGCGGTGGCGCTGTGGGAACGGCTGCTCGAACGCGGCGCACCCCTCGGCATCCGACCCTACGGTCTCGAGGCGCTCGCTTCACTGCGCATCGAGAAGGGCCATGTCGCCGGCCTCGAACTCGACCATCGCAACACGCTCGATGATCTGGGCCTTGGCAAGATGGCCGCGCGCGACAAGCCGTTCGTCGGCCGGGAACTGCGCCTGCGCGCCGAATTGCAGGCGCCGGAGCGCTGGAGCCTGGTGGGGCTCGAATGTCTCGAGCCGGCGGCGCGATTGCGCGGCGGTGCGATCCTGTTCGGCCGCGACGAGCCGCTCGCCGGACACGGCCGCGGCTACATCACTTCCGTGACCTGGTCGACGCAGCTCGGCAAGTACATCGCGCTCGGCCTCTACCAGGGCGGACTGCGGCACGTGGGCGAGGAGGTTCTGTGCGCCTATCCGCTCAAGGGTGAGACGGTGAGCGCCCGCATCGTCGCGCCGATGTTCATCGATGCGCAGAACGAGCGGCTCCATGTTTGAGCGTCGCTCACCACTCGCTGAGCATCTGGCCGGCGGCGGCCGCGACGGCGCCGATGCTCAAGCACGCCTGCGGCTCGGCGAGATTCACGGCTGGCATCTGCTCCAGGTCGGCGCCCTGCGGCACGCGGGCGCGGCCATCGGCGCCGCCTTCGAAGCGGTGTGCGGTGGGCCGCCGCCGGCTTCGCCGCGGCTCGTGAGCCATTGCGGCTCGCAGCGCCTGTATCGCATCGCCGCGGATCAATATTGGATCCTCACGCCCGAGCCGCAACTGCCGGCGGCGCTGGCCGCGGCGCTCGCGCCGGAGGTGGCCACGAGCACCGTGCTGACGCACGCGCGCGTGCGACTCGCGATCGAGGGACAGGCCGCGGCGAGCTTGCTCACTCATCTGGTTCCGATCGATCTGCGCGAGAAGAATTTTCCGGTGGGCGCGTTCGCACAGACCGGCCTGCATCACACCCCGGTGCTGCTCGAGCGCAGCGCCGCGCAGCGCTACGAGCTGTACGTGCTGCATACCTTCGCGGTGTCGGCGTGGGAATGGATCATCGATTCGGCACTGCCCTACGGCTATGACCTCGACGAGGGGCAGACCGGGCAAAAACTCGAGACTTGAGGAGTGAAGCGGCGATCATGAAATCTCATACCCGTGTGGCGGTCATCGGCGGCGGCGTCGTCGGCTGCAGCGTGCTCTATCATCTGACCAAGGCGGGCTGGAAGGACGTCGTGCTGATCGAACGCGATCAGCTGACCTCCGGCTCCACCTGGCACGCGGCCGGCGGTTTTCACACGCTGAACGGCGACCCGAACGTCGCCAAGCTGCAAGGCTACACGATCGGCCTGTACGACGAGCTCGAGCGCATCTCCGGACAGTCCTGCGGACTGCATCGTTCCGGCGGCCTGTTGCTCGCGGACACGCCCGAGCGCATGGAGTGGCTGAAGATGGCGCACGCGCGGGCGCGCTATCTGGGGCTCGAGACCTCGCTGCTCAGCCCGGCGGAGGCAAAGAAATTGCTGCCGCTGATCGAGGATCGCTTCTTCGTCGGCGCGATGCTCGATGCCGCGGACGGCAATCTCGACCCGTACGGCACGACCCATGCGTATGCGAAGGCGGCGCGCATCGGCGGCGCGCAGATCTATCTGCAAACGCGGGTGACGGCGCTCACGCGGCGCGCCGCGGGCGGCTGGGATGTGGTGACGGACAAGGGCACCGTCCAAGCCGAACACGTCGTCAACGCCGGCGGCCTATGGGCGCGCGAGGTCGGCCGCATGGTGGGCCTCGAACTGCCGGTGCTCGCGATGGAGCACATGTACCTGGTCACCGACGAGATGCCGGAAGTCATCGACTTCAACCGCGAGCACGGTCACGAACTGCCGCACGCGATCGACTTCCAGGCCGAGATCTACATGCGCCAGGAGCACAACGGCCTGGTGCTCGGCACCTATGAAAAGGCCTGCGTCCCGTGGCAGCCGCGGCAGACCCCGTGGGATTTCGGCGCGCAACTGCTGCCGCCGGACCTGGATCGGATCGCGCCTTCGCTCGAAATCGGCTTCCAACACTTCCCGGCGATGCAGCGCGCCGGCATCAAGCGCGTCGTCAACGGCCCCTTCACGTTCTCGCCGGACGGCAATCCGCTGGTCGGCCCGGTGCAAGGGCTGCCCGGCTTCTGGTGCGCCTGCGCGGTGATGGCCGGATTCAGCCAGGGCGGCGGCGTCGGCCTCGCACTCTCTCAGTGGATGGTCGACGGCGATCCGGGCTTCGACGTCTGGGCGATGGACGTCGCCCGCTACGGTGGCTGGGCAACGCGCAGCTACACCAACGCCAAGGTGCGGGAGAACTACGCGCGCCGCTTCTCGATCCGCTTTCCCAACGAAGAACTGCCGGCGGGGCGTCCGCAGCAGACGACCGCGCTCTACGACGTGATGCTCTCGCGCGGCGCCGTCATGGGCGACACCTGGGGGCTCGAGACGCCGCTGTGGTTCGCGCCGCCCGGCGTCGAGCGGCGCGACATCGTCTCCTTCCACCGCTCGAACGACTTCGCGCACGTCAAGACCGAGTGCCTCGGCGTGCGCGGCGCGGTCGGGGTCACCGAGATCGCCAATTTCGCCAAGTTCGAGTTCACGGGATCCGGTGCCGAGGCCTTTCTGTCGAATCTCATGACGAACCGGATGCCGCGCGAGGGCCGGCTCGTGCTGACGCCGATGCTGAACGCACGCGGCAAGCTGATCGGCGATTTCACGATCGCGCGCGCCGCCCCCGAACGCTTCATGGCCTGGGGCTCCTCGCAGGCGCAGATCCACCACCTGCGCTGGTTCGAATCGCACCTGCCGGCCGATGGCTCGGTCGCCATTCGCCGCCTGGACATGGATCTGGTCGGACTGTCGATCGCGGGCCCGCGCTCGCGCGCGCTGCTCGAGCGGCTCACCGACGAGGACGTGTCGGGCACGGCGTTCAAATTCATGGACCATCGGGCGATGGACGTCGCCAACGTCCCGGCGATGATCAATCGCGTCAGCTACACCGGCGACTTGGGTTATGAGATCTGGGTCGCACCCGAATACCAGCGCCGTCTGTACCAGGCCATCCTGGACGCGGGCGCCGATCTCGGCATCGTCGACTTCGGCATGCGCGCCCTGCTCTGCATGCGCCTGGAGAAGAATTTCCCGACGTGGTACCGCGAGCTGCGGCCGATTTACGGCGCATTCGAGGCAGGCCTCGATCGTTTCGTCGATCTCGCCAAGCCGCATTTCATCGGCCGCGACGAGGCGCTGCGGGAGAAGGCGAGCGGCGGCACGCTGCGCCGGGTGAGCTTCGTCGTCGAGGCGGCCGATGCCGATGTGCTCGGCGATGAACCGATCTGGTACGACGGCAAGGTCATCGGCTGGGTGACCTCGGGTGGCTATGGCCACTGCGTCGAGCGCTCGCTCGCGCAAGGCTACCTGCCGGCCGCCCTGGCGGGCAACCTCGGCGAGCGCGCCTTCGAGATCGAGATTCTCGGCGAGCGCCGCGCCGCAACCGTGATCGCGCAACCGCTGTTCGACCCCGAGGGCGCGCGCATGCGCTTGTAGCCGGCCGGTTGCGCGATCGGGCCGGCTCGTGTAGAAAAACTATCCGAGCCGAGCCCTGGACGTCCGTGACCCGAAGATTGCCTCCCCTGAACGCGCTGAAAACCTTCGAGGCAAGCGCCCGACTTGGCAGCTTCGTGCTAGCCGCGGCCGAGCTTCACGTCACGCCGGGCGCGGTTTCCCAGCAGATCAAGAAGCTCGAGGACTTCTTCGGCAGGCAGCTGTTCATCCGCAACAACAACCAACTGTTGTTGACCGACGTCGGTCTGAGCGTTCAGGCGGCGAGCGCCGACATGATGAACAGCCTTGCGGATCTCACGCAACGCCTGTTGAGCGAGCCGGTCCGCTCACGCCTGATCGTGAGCGTGCTGCCGTCCGTCGGCGTTCGCTGGCTGAATCGCCGGCTGCCGGAGTTCCTGCGCGCACAGCCAAACACCCGCGTGGATCTGCACATCGCCGAAGACCCGGTCGATTTCTTCAGCAACCGCATCGACGTACGCATTTCCTATGGCGAACATCTGTATCCAGAGTTCGTCACGGTGCCCTTCTTGAAGGACCACGTCACCGTGATGTGCGCGCCGGAGTTCATCGAAAGCGGTCGCCTCAACCCGGGATCGATCGGTTCGCTGCGCGATGAGGATCTGATCCACGTCGCCTGGCGCCGCGGATTTTCCTCCTATCCGACCTGGGAGTCGTGGTTCGCGGGCGCAGGCGAACCCCGGCGCCCGCGCAGCGAACTCGGTCATACGACCGACACCTCGAGCCTCGGCATCGATCTGGCCTGCGCCGGCTGCGGCGTGGTGCTCGGACAGACGATGCTCGCCGAGGAAGATCTCGCGCACGGCCGCCTCGTGACGCCATTCGCGGTCCGGATGCCGCTGCAATACGACTATTGCGCCGTATTCACGCGCGCCAACATGCGCAACCCCGGCGTCGAGGCGTTCGTCGCCTGGCTGGCGGCCACCCAGCGACTGTGCTGCCATGCCGGCGCAGTCGTATCGCGCCACCACACGCGATAGCCGACGGCGCCGCCGATGGCGCAACCACATCCTCGACCCGGGTGGGTTTGGGGCCGTGGAGATACGCTCAAATTGCGATTTCACCCAGCGCCGCGCGGCGCCGATGCCGCGGGTGCGTGAGGTGGTCACACTCAAGGTATGGCGCGTGCCAAAGTCGACCAAGGCCGTCAGGGTGTGCTGCAAATCCCGCGGATTGATCGCCCGGGCGGTGGCGGTTAGTATTCGATGAGCGCCGGACGTTTGTGCTGGACCCATTGTTGCACGCTCGGGCGACGCCACTGGTGGTTGGCGTAATCGACCAGGCGCTTGGGGATGGGATCG
>JABEVI010000032.1 GCA_013044085.1 Steroidobacteraceae bacterium | reverse complement strand
TTCACCCGTTCGAGCACGTCGGCGAGCATGCGGGCATCCCGCCACGGCAGATCCGCACCGAGCGGTGCCGGCTTGTCGGCAAGAACACCGCGCGCGGTGCCGAGAACGAGGCCGATGATCACGCCGAGCGCGACAAATAGAAGGTTGCGGGCTTTAGAGGGCATCGGGAAGCGAAGCATACGCTGCGTGGTGCCTTGGTCGCCAGCCGGCTTCCGGGGGGGATGCGGCGGGTCACGGCAGCCCCTTGAGCCAGAACTGCGGATCGAGCGGTTTGCGCCCTTCACGGATCTCGAAGTACAGCTGTGGCGGCGGTCCAGGCGCATTGCTCATCGCCGCGATGACCTCGCCAGGCACGACCCGGTCGCCGAGCGCTTTGTAGAGAACCTCGGCATGCGCGTACAAGCTCAAGTAGCCATTACCGTGGGAGATGATCATCAGCATGCCAAGGCCGCGCAGCCAATCGGCGTAGGCAACCCGGCCGTAATAGGTCGCGCGCACGCGCGCACCCGGCGGCGTCGCGATCAGCACGCCGTTCCAGCGCAGACTTCCCTGTGCGGTCTGCATGCGTACGTCGTGAAAGTGCGCCACGAGGCGGCCCTTGACCGGCCAGGGCAGGCGTCCGCGCATGACGGCGAAATTGCGCCGCGGCCCGACCGGCAAGGCCCGCATGACGCGAGACAGATCCTGGATCAGGGATTCGACCGATTGCGCTTGTCGCCGCAACGCGGCCAGATTCTGCTCGCTGGTCTTCAGCTGCCGGCCGGTGGCGAGAAGCGCCGCCGCCCGGCGCCGGCGCGCCGCATCGAGCGCCAGCAGCTCTTTGCCGGCATCGTCCCGCAAATTCCGCAGGTGCAGCGCCTCCTGCCCGGCATCCTGCGACAGTGCGGCGAGCCGCCGCATGCGGTCGCGGATCGCCGTGATCTGCGCGGTGCGGGCGCGTGCGAAATAGCCGTAGTACGCGAGCATGCGACCCGCCCGGGCGATGTCGGTCTGACTGAGCAGCAGCTTGAGCTGTTCGCCGCGCCCGATCATGTACGCGGCGACGATCTGGCCGGCGAGTTCGGTGCGTCCGGCGTCGAGCGACCGCTGGTTTCGCGCCCGCGCGAGCCGCAGGGCATCGAGCCGGTGGGAGGCGGCAAGGGCTGCCGCGCGCAACGCGCCCAGGCTGCGCCGTGCCGCCGCAATTCGCAGATCATCGCGGCGCAGTTCGGCGCCGAGCATGTCACGCTTTGCGAGCGCCACACTGCGCCGCCGGGCAATCGCTTGGATTTGGGCTCGTACCGCGGCGAGCTGCTGCCGGGCATGCCGCGCGGCGGGCGGCAAGGCCGCCCGGCCGGGCGTGCAGAACGAGGCGAGTCCGATCGCGAGAGCGGCGGCCTTCCAGGATTGCCTAAGTATGCGGTTCATGACGGGACCTCAAGCATACAAGGCTTGCCGGCGCTGCTATACTTGCGCGCCCAAAATCCCTCAGGTCCGACCCGCCGATGCAGCGCTTGTTCGAGTACGTTGGTCATCATCCCTGGTTGAGCGCGGCGACGGCGCTCGTCGCACTGGCCGTGCTCGCCTATGAACTGCGCGCCGGCATCGGCGGCTCGACCGGGCTGAGCGTGACCGAGGCGGTGCGCCGCATGAACCAGGGCGCCTTGGTGATCGACCTGCGCTCCAAGGAGGCTCACGAGGCGGGGCATCTCGGCGAGGCGCGCCACATTCCCGCGGCCGAAATCGACGCTCAGGCGGAAACGCTGAAGAGGTGGCGCGAGAAGCCGATCCTCCTTTATTGTGAGACCGGGCAGGAGGGCGCTGCCGCGGTGCGCAAGCTCGTCAAACTCGGCTTCACGAATGTCGCGAATCTCGAAGGCGGCGTGGCTGGTTGGCTGCGCGAGAATATGCCGCTCGCGAGGACGGCGGCTAACAAGCGGGGCGGCGAATGAACACGCCCGCGATCACCGTTTATGCGGCGAACTGGTGTCCCTATTGCCAGCGCGCCAAGGAATTGCTCCGGGAGAAGCGGGTCGCTTTCACCGAGATCGACGTCGAGGAGAGCCCGGAGCTGCGCGCACAAATGGTCGCACGCAGCGGCCGGCGCACCGTGCCGCAGATCTTCATCGGTGAACGACACGTCGGCGGTTGCGACGATCTGCACGCCCTCGACCGGAATGGAGAGCTCGATCGATTGATCCAGGGGGTTTGATGAGCGAAGAGACGACCAATGAGCCGGCAGCGGCAGCCGGTGGTGTGCAGGTAACACTGCAGACCGTTTATCTGAAGGACTGTTCCTATGAGTCGCCGAACGGACCGAGACTGCCCGGCAGCCAGGCGTGGGAGCCGAAATTCCAGCTGAACATGAACACCTCGGCAGAAGAACTCGCGCCCGACGTTCGCGAGGTGTTATTGACCATCACTCTGGAAGCGAAACAAGGCGAATCGACTCTGTATCTGGTCGAGGTCAAGCAGGCCGGCGTATTCACGGTGGTCGGAGCGGCCGCCGAGGACCTGAAACGGCTGATCGGCAGCTTCTGTCCCGGCGTGCTGTTCCCTTATGCGCGCGAGGTCATTTCGGACCTGATCACGAAGGGCGGATTCCCGAACTTCCTGTTGCCCTTGGTGAATTTCGACGCCTTGTACGCGCAGGCAGCCGAAAGCGCTCAAACGACCACGGTCAACTGACGACCGCTCCACGGCGGCCTGGACGGCGACGCATGCCTTGCACGCTACCTGAAAGGATGGCCGTGCTCGGAGCCGGCTCCTGGGGCACGGCGCTCGCCATTCAGCTCGCCCGCACGGGTCAGCCGACCACGCTCTGGGGTCGCGGCACGGAGCATGTGGACGCGATGCGCATCGACCGCCGGAATCTACGGTACCTGCCGCAGGCGCCGTTTCCGGACGCACTGCGTGTCGAGTCTGATTTGGACGCGGCTCTGGCCGGCGCGCGTGATGTGCTGATCGCAGTGCCGTCTCACGCCTTTCGCGAACTGCTCGAGCGCCTGCAACCGCGCCTTGAAGGGCCAACGCGGATCGCCTGGGCGACCAAAGGGTTTGAGATCGCGAGCGGTCTGTTGCCGCACCAGGTCGCGCTCCAGGTCCTCGGTGAGCGGCCGACGGCGGTGCTCTCCGGCCCGACCTTCGCCGGCGAAGTCGGTGCGGACCTGCCGACGGCGATGACGGTCGCATCGCGCGACGGTGTGTTCGGCGGGGAACTGGCGGCGAGTCTGTCGGGACCGAATTTTCGTGCCTACCTGCAGACCGATATCGTCGGGGTGGAGGTCGGTGGCGCGGTCAAGAACGTGATCGCGATCGGCGCCGGGATCTCGGACGGCCTCGGTTTCGGAGCGAACACCCGGGTCGCGCTGATCACGCGCGGACTGACGGAAATGACGCGTCTCGGGATTCGCCTCGGCGCAGCGCGCGAGACCTTCATGGGACTCGCCGGACTCGGTGATCTGGTGCTTACCTGCACGGACGACCAATCGCGAAATCGCCGTTTCGGCATCGCGATCGCGCGCGGCAACACTCTCGAGCACGCCGCGGGGACTATCGGACAGGTGGTCGAGGGGGTGGCGGCTGCGCGCGCGGTGCATAAGGTCGCCGGCCGGCTCGACGTCGAAATGCCGATCTGCGAACAGGTGTACCGCATCGTCCATGAGGGCTTGGACATTCGCCGCGCGGTCGACGCGCTGATGGGTCGGGCGCTGCGCGCCGAAGGGGATTGAGCCGGCGCCGCAAGCGTCGCGCCCCGGATCCTTACCAGGGCGCAAAACCTCGTTGGCGCCAAGCCTCGTAGACCACGACGGCCACCGCGTTCGACAAGTTCAGGCTCCGGTTGGCCGCGCACATCGGTATCGACAGCGTTCGCTGCTCATCGATCCGGTCGAGGACAGCCGCCGGCAATCCTTCCGTCTCGGGGCCGAACAGCAGCGCGTCTCCAGCCTGGTATTCGACCTCGCTGTATCGGCGCCGACCCCCGGTCTCGACTGCGAAGACACGCGCGCCGGGCAGCGTCGCGAGGCACTCATCGAGGTTTGCATGCACACTGACGGTGGCCATGGCGTGATAGTCGAGACCCGAGCGGCGCAGGCTCTTCTCGTCGAGGCGAAAGCCGAGCGGCTTGACCAGGTGCAGTGCGGCGCCGGTGTTCGCGCACAAGCGGATCGCATTGCCGGTGTTCGGCGGGATCCGCGGCTCGAACAGGATCACGTGCAGCAAGGAAGTGTTGGCCGGTCGAGCGGACGCGATCAGGCGGCATCTTCCATGCCGAGCTCCTTCATCTTGCGCGTCAGGGTGTTGCGCCCCCAACCGAGCAGTTTCGCCGCCTCTTGCTTCATGCCCTCGGCCTTGCGCAAGGCAACCCGGATCAGTATGCGCTCGACCTCCGGCACGGCGTGGTCGAGCAATCGCTGCGTGCCGGCGTCGAGTTCCTGTTCGGCCCACTGCGTAAGCTTCGCCGCCCAGTCCTGGCTCTGCCCATCGGCAGCCGGCGCGCCACCGAGATCAGCTGGAATATCCTCGAGGCGGATCTCTCGTCCTGGCGCGGTAACGCTCAGTCGCCGGCAGGCGTTGACGAGCTGACGGACGTTGCCCGGCCAATCGAATTCGACCAGCGCGGCCTCGGAGGCCGTACTCAGCTGCTTGGTCTCGACGCCGATCTCCTGTGCGGCGGTCGCGAGGTAGTGTTTGAGCAGCTCCGGTATGTCCTCACGGCGCTCGCGAAGTGGCGGGATTTCGATCCGGATCACGTTCAGCCGATGGAGCAAGTCTTCGCGAAACTGGCCGGAAAGCACGCGCGACTCCAAGTCCTGATGGGTCGCGGCAATCACGCGGACGTCGACCTTGACCGGAGTCTGGCCGCCGACCCGGTAGAACTCGCCCTCGGCGAGCACCCGCAGCAGCCGCGTCTGCAGCGCCGGTGACATGTCGCCGATCTCGTCGAGAAACAGCGTTCCACCATCGGCCTGCTCGAAGCGCCCGCGACGCAGCGCATCGGCGCCGGTGAATGCGCCCTTTTCGTGGCCGAACAGTTCCGACTCCAAGAGGTCGGCGGTGAACGCCGCCGTGTTGAGCGCGACGAAGGCCCTGGCGGCGCGTGGGCAGTGCCGGTGCAGCGCCCGCGCAACGAGCTCCTTGCCGGTGCCGGATTCACCCGTAATCAACACCGTCATGCTGGAACGCGACAGCCGGCCGATGGCGCGGAAGACCTGTTGCATGGCGGCTGCCTGACCGAGAAGTTCGGGTATCTCGCGGCGTGCCGCGTCACCACCGCCTCCAACAGCCGCGGTTTGCGAGGCCCGGCGCACCAGATCGACCGCCTTGTCGATGTCGAAAGGTTTGGGAAGATACTCGAACGCACCCCCCTGGTACGCGGCGACCGCGGCGTCGAGGTCCGAATGGGCGGTCATCACGATAACCGGCAATCCCGGGCGCGAATCCTGGATTTCCTTGAGCACCTCGAGTCCACTACGCCCGGGCATGCGGATATCGGTCATCAGCACGTCCGGCGCCTCGACCCGCAGCGCGGCGAGCGCGCTCGCCGCGCCGTCGAAGCTCCTCGCGGTCATGCCTGCGCCCTTCAGCGCTTTCTCGAGCACCCAGCGGATGGAGGCGTCATCATCGATCACCCAGACGTGCAAAGGCTTGATATTCATACGGGATCCATCGGCAAGGAGATCGTGAAGACGGTTCGGCCGGGCTCACTGTCGAATTCGATCAGACCGCCGTGACGGCTGACCAGCTCTTGGGCGATGCCGAGACCCAGACCGGTACCGCCATCCCGTCCCGAGACGAGCGGATAGAAAATGGTTTCGCGAATTTCCGGCGCAACACCGGGACCGTTGTCCTCGAATTGAATCGAGGCCACGAGTCGATGGCGCTTGGAACCGACGTTGACATTGGTGGCCGCGCGCGTTCGCAGGATGAGCCGTGCGCCGTCCGGCGCGCCCGCGGATAACGCCTGCAGGGCGTTGCGCCCGAGATTCAGCATCGCCTGAATGATGTGATTCGGGTCTACCGTGAGCGGCGGCAGGCTCGGGTCGTAGTCCCTTTCGACGACGATGCCGGGAGCCGCCTCGCCTTGCAACAGACGATAAACACGTTCGAGCATTTCATGAATGTTGGTGCGTTGTTTTGCCGGCGGCCTGCCGGGGCCGAGCATCGAGTCGAGCAATCCGGTCAAGCGATCGGCCTCACTGATGATCACACGCGTGTATTCACGCAGACTCGGATCGAGCAGCTCTCGTTCGAGCAGTTGCGCCGCGCCGCGCAAGCCGCCCAGTGGGTTTTTTATCTCATGGGCGAGCTGCCGGACCATGAGACGGCTGCCGTCGAGCTGCGCCAGCAGGGCCGTCTCGCGGGTCAACCGGCGATGCTGCGTGATGTCCTCGACCTCGAGCAGCAGGCGTGAATCGGCGCCAAGCAACACCGCGGTCACGACGCAATCCAATATTCTCTCGAGTCCCAGCGGCCCGTGCCACGCCAGTTCGCGCTGCACGACGCCCTCGCCACCGGCGAGCACCCGCTCGAACAAAGGCAACAAGCTCTGTGCACCGCGAATCAACTCGCCGATCGGTCGCCCGATCGCCTGGTTCGGGCCGAGACCAAGCAAGGTTTGCGCGGCCGCGTTGAGATAGGCGACGTTCAGCCGCAGATCGAGCACGAACACGCTCGTCAACAAGGCATCGAGCAGCTCGGTGCGATCGATCGACGCGACCGGCAAATGCGCTTCAGCGGCCATGCGCCACGGCGCCGGCAACCGGCGGGCATTCGCTCAGCGAGGGCGATGAAAACGGTTCAGCAGTGACGGGCGGTGCACGTAAAACCTCACCGCCGCGTTCTTCAGGGCTTGCCGGGTTGCAACGTCGCTCACCGTCGCGGTCAAGGTGTAGGCACCGCGCGGCAGGTTCGGCAGCGTGAAGCCGATCTGGTTGGCGTCGGCGGCTAGGTTTTTGCCGTTCAAGGACCACGTAAGCCGGTGCCCCGGCTGCAACGCCGGCTGCATCGTCAAATGCACCGGAACCGCCTGGCTGAAGAAGGACTGTTCCTGCGTCGGCGAATCGATCGAAAAGTGCGTGTAGGGGATCGCCGCGCCGCCATGCCGGACCCGCGGTGCAGCTCGAGGAGCGCCGCCGACCGGTGTCGGCACGGCCTTCACCACATCGACGTTGACGGTCACCTGGTGCGCGCCGGGCCCCGGATGATCCGCGTAGTGGACGACGCCCGCGGCATCCGTCCAGCGATAAATCGTGGCTGCCGGGCATGCGCAGCTCACGAATATTCCGGTCACTAGCAGGGTTCGCCACAGGTGCATGACTCCAGAGCATAGCCCTATCGCCTCCCCGCCACAAAGGCGGGGTGACGGCGACGTGATCGCCGTCACCCCCGGCACTCTTAAGTCGCGGGCCGGTCAGAGACTGTAGTACATCTCCATTTCGATCGGATGCGTCGTCATCCGCAGACGGGTGACGTCCTTCATCTTCAGTTCGATGTAGGCATCGATCAGATCGTCGGTGAACACCCCGCCGGCCTTCAGGAAGCCCCGGTCCTTGTCCAGATAATCGAGCGCCATGTCGAGCGAGTGGCAGACGGTCGGAATCTTCTTGTCTTCCTCAGGCTCAAGATCGTACAAATCCTTGTCGGCCGGGTCGCCCGGATGGATCTTGTTTTGAATTCCGTCGAGGCCGGCGAGCAGCATCGCCGCAAATGCGAAGTACGGGTTCGCGGTCGCATCCGGGAAACGCACCTCGATGCGCCGGGCCTTCGGATTCGACACCCAAGGAATGCGTATCGACGCCGATCGATTGCGCGCCGAATACGCGAGCTTCACCGGTGCCTCGAATCCCGGCACGAGCCGCTTGTAGCTGTTCGTGCTTGCATTGGTGAATGCGTTGATCGCGCGCGCGTGCTTGATGATCCCGCCGATGTAGTACAGCGCGATCTCCGAAAGGCCGCCGTACTTGTCACCCGCGAACAGCGCCTTGCCGTCCTTCTGCAGGGATTGGTGCACGTGCATGCCGTTGCCGTTGTCGCCGACGATCGGCTTTGGCATGAAGGTGAGCGTCTTGCCGTAGCCATGGGCGACGTTCTGCAAGGCGTATTTGAGGATCTGCACCTCGTCGGCTTTCTTGGTCAGCGTGTTCGCGGCAACGTTGATCTCACCCTGACCGGCGGTCGCGACCTCGTGATGGTGCACCTCGAACTTCAGGCCCATCTCCTCGCAGGCCTGCGACATCGCCGTGCGGATGTCTTGTTGCGAGTCGACCGGCGGCACAGGGAAATATCCTCCCTTGACGCCCGGGCGGTGCCCCTTGTTGCCATCCTCGTAGGTCTTGCCAGAATTCCAGGC
>JABEVI010000199.1 GCA_013044085.1 Steroidobacteraceae bacterium | reverse complement strand
TGGTGGAGCCGGGGGGAATCGAACCCCCGTCCACAAGCCCTACATTCCAAGATCTACGTACGTAGCCCAGTCTATTGTTCTCGCCGCTAGCCAACCCAACGGGCAGGGAAAGCAGGCAGCCAGCCCTGTAACGATTCGCGAGATCCACCCAGGACCCGTGGTTCCCGCTAGCCGGTGAGCGCTACCCCCGAGCCGTTCGCGCCGGCACAGGCCGGTCGGGGTTCAGCCGCGATTAGGCGGCTAGAGCGTAGTTGTCTTCGTTGGCAACTATAAGTTTGCAAGTCAGTTTAACGAGGTAACCTGCACCTCGGTACGCCCCTGGAGTTTCAGTACCCATGTCGAAACCGGTCGGCCCCAAGTCGAGCCCGGAGTCTACGCCTTAAGGGGTGAGAGTGCGAATGGCGCGGCGCCTGTGCCGCCGATCGACCCTGTCAGCGGCGCATCGCCTTCATGATGCGGCTCTTGTCGCGCTGCCAGTCCCGGTCCTTCTCGGTCGCGCGCTTGTCGTGCTGCTTCTTGCCTTTCGCGAGTCCGACGGCAAGCTTCGCGCGACCGCTCTTCCAGTACAGTTCGAGCGGTACGAGTGTGTAGCCGCGTCTTTCGACCGCGCCGATCAGGTGATCGAGTTCGCGCCGGTTCAGCAGCAGCTTGCGCGTGCGCGTAGGTTCGGTGTCGACGTGGGTGGAAGCCGAGTTCAGCGCCGTGAGGTGGGCGCCGAACAGGAACGCTTCGCCGTTCTTAAGGTACACGTAAGCTTCGGCAATCTGCGCCTTGCCGGCGCGCATGCTCTTGATCTCCCAGCCAAGCAGGGCGATGCCGGCCTCGTAGGATTCTTCGATGAAATAATCGAAGCGTGCCTTGCGGTTGACGGCGATAGGCGGCAGTTTTTCCAGAGTTTTCACGTGCTTGCCAAGTGTACCGATTGGCGCGTTGTCGTGCCCGTGCTTTTGCCGGAGAATTGGCGCCAAGTGCGGCCCCCCGAGCCGCGCGGGGGTGCCGATTGAAGGTTGTCGAACGCAGCGCGCTCGTGCCCTACACGGCGCAGCAAATGTACGATCTGGTCAACGATGTCGACCGGTATCCGCAGTTTTTGCCCTGGTGTACGGCGGCACATGTCGAGCCGATCGTACCCGGCGAAGTCATGGCATCGATCAGCGTCGCCCGGGGACTGCTGCGCACCGAGTTCACCACACGCAATGCCTTGCGGCCCGGCGCGGAGATCATGATGCGCCTGGTCCGCGGACCCTTCAGGCGGCTGCTGGGGCATTGGCGCTTCGAGTCGCAGGGTGAGCGCGGTTCGCGTGTGAGTTTTCGTGTCGATTTCGAGTTCAAGAGCGCGCTGACCTCCGCGGCTCTCAGTCCGATATTCGAGGCGCTTTGCGGCTCGATCGTCGATGCCTTCGTCGCGCGCGCCAAGCGGGTCTACGCGCAATCCCCGCCGCCGGTGGCCGACAGTTGCTGATCGAGGTGGTGTACGCCGAGCCGCAGCGGGTTCGCCGCAAGACCTACCGCCTGGCACCCCACTCGAGCGTGGGCGATGCGCTCGACTTGGCCGCGGCGGATGCGGATTTCGCCGGCGTCCATCTGGGGGGCGCCGTGGGCATCTTCGGACGGATCACGCGCCGCGACGCGCCACTGCGCGACGGTGATCGTGTCGAGATCTATCGCGCGCTGTCGGAGGATCCGAAGAACGCGCGCCGCCGCCGCGCCGCGCTCGCTAGTAGATCCGGCCGTTCTTGATCTTCGCGAGGTGCCTTTCTTGTTCGGCCGCGAGCGCGTTCGATGGCTTGATGATCCGGACCACCTTGTTGTCGTGGAAAAACACCGTCACGCGCCGCTCATCGACGTGGCTGCTGTGTCCCTTCTTGAAGTAGTAGACGTAGTCCCAGCGTGATCGGTCGAACAGGTTCGCGACGAGCGGCGTGCCGAGCAGGTAGCGGACCTGGCTCTTCGTCATTCCGGCTTTGACCTGATTGACCGCGGTTTGGTCCAGGTAATTGCCCTGTTGAATGTTGATCCGGTAGACGCAGGCCGTCGTGAGTGCAATGAGACAGACGGTCAGGAGGAGGCGGGCGGGCTTGATCAAGGTGGTATGCGACCGTTAAATGGTTGATAATTGAACGTCGATCATACCGGATGGCAAGGCATGGCGCAGCGGCAGAAAAATTCTTCCTCCGCCGAGGGTTCGGGACTGCGCAGCGCGGGGCTCAAGGTCACCGTGCCGCGCCTGAAGATTCTGGAAATTCTTGCGGAAGGTTCCCCGCGCCACATGAGCGCCGAGGATATCTACAAGAAGCTGCTCGAATCGAATGAGGACATCGGTCTCGCGACCGTCTACCGGGTCCTGACACAGTTCGAGGCCGCCGGGCTCGTGACGCGGCACCACTTCGAGGGCGGAATGGCGGTGTTCGAGCTGAACCACGGCGCTCACCACGATCACATTCTTTGCGTCGATTGCGGACGCGTCGAGGAATTCGTGGACGGTGGCATCGAGGAGCGGCAGCAGAACGTCGCCAGGCGCCTGGGTTTCGAGATCAGCGATCATTCGCTGATACTGTACGGGCACTGCCGCAAGCCGAACTGCCCGAATCAGAAGCGCCGCTGAGCCTCAGCGGGCGGCGCGCGGGCGTCTGCCCCGCGGCGCGGCGGTCGTCGCGCCGTGGCCGAGCATCTCACGGGCGTGCGCCCGAGCCTGGTCACTGACATCGATTCCGCCGAGCATGCGCGCGATTTCCTCGACGCGTTCGGCCGCGTCCAGCCGTTCGATCAGCGTACGGGTGCCGCCGTTGCCGCTGCGTTTGGTGACTCGCATCTGGGTGTGCGCCTGGCTCGCCACCTGGGGCAGGTGCGTGACGCAAAGCACCTGCGCCCGCTCGCTGAGCGCGCGCAGTTGGCGGCCGACGATTTCGGCCGTGGCGCCGCCGACGCCGGCGTCCACTTCGTCGAAGACCCGGCAGGCGGCGGGCGTCTTCGAGGCCGCGGCGACTTGAACCGCAAGGCTGATGCGCGACAGCTCCCCGCCTGAGGCAACCCGGGCGAGTCCCTTCGGCGGTACCCCGGGGTTCGCGGTGACGAGGAACTCGACGCTGTCCTGGCCGTGCGGGCCGATCTCGCCCGGGCGGGTCTCGATCGCCACCTCGAAGCGGCCGCCCGGCATGCCGAGTGACTGCATCAAGATCGTGATTTGAGCGCCGAGATCGGCCGCGGCAACGCGCCGGGCGGCGGTGAGCTTTGCGGCGATGTCGCTGTACTGCTCGAGCAGCGCCGCGTGCCGGCTCTCCAATGCCGCGATGTCGACATCGGCATTCTGCAGATCCGCGAGCTCGCGCTCGATCATGGCGGCACGCGCGGGCAGCTCGGTCGTCGGCACGCGATGTTTGCGGGCAAGTTCCTCGAGCGCCGCGGCGCGCCGCTCGATCTGCTCCTGTTGCGCCGCGTCGACGTCCAGGGACTGCAGATAGCGTCGCAGCGCGTCGGCGGCCTCGCGCACGTTGATCGCCGCTTCGTCGAACAGTCTGCCGATCGACTGCAGATCAGGGTCCGCGCCGGCCGACCGCAGCGCAGCCTGTGCTTTGCCGAGCAGTTCATGGGCGCTCGCTTCCTCGCGCTCGTAGCTCATTTCGAGCGCCGCCGTTGCCGCCGCGGCCAGCCGGCCGCGCTCCGCGATCCGCCTGCGTTCGATGAACAGCGCCTCGACGTCGGCAACGTCGGTGAGTTCGACACTCAACTCGGCCAGCTGAAATCGCAACAAATCCCGACGCCCGTCGATTCCTTCGGCTGCGGCGCGCCGCGTCTGCAGTTCGAGGCGGCATTCACGGTGCAACTGGTGGACCGCCGCCACCTGCTCGAGGAGCTCGCGGGCCCCGGCTTGTTCGTCGAGCAGCGCCCGCTGCGCGTCGTAGGAAACCAGGTGCTGGAATTCCTGCTGGCCATGGATTTCGATCAGCAGGTCGGCAAGTTCGCGCATCGACTGCAGGGCGACCAGTTGTCCGTTCAGGTACGCGCGCGAGCGGCCATCGATGCCGATGACCCGGCGCGCGAGCACCTCGCCGTCGTGCGCGATCGACTGTGCCTGCAGCCAGGCGAGCGCTTCGGCCGGCAGCTCAGTGAAGAGCGCGCTCACCTCCGCCCGCTGGGCTCCCTGGCGGACGACGTCGGCGGAGGCGCGGCCGCCGGCGATGATCGAGAGGGCATCGACAATGATCGACTTGCCGGCGCCGGTCTCGCCGGTCAGCGCGGTCAGGCCTTCGCCGAACTGAAGTTCGGCCGAGTCGACGATCACGTAGTCGCGAAGTTGCAGGTGCGCCAGCATGACGGTGCTTATGCGGGCGGCTTGCCGTCGTCGAAGCCGCCCCGGCCCCAATGCAGCTTCGATCGCAGCAGACGGTAATAGTCGTAGCCCGGCGGATGCAGCAGCGTCACGGCGCAGTCCGAACCCTCGACATGTAGGGTGTCGCCCGGCCGCAAATCGCCGATCGCCGTGCCATCGCAGGCGACCTGGGCGCGCGATTCGAGCCGTTCGGACAGCCGGACCTGGATCCGGCTGCCGCCGCGCACGACCACCGGGCGGTCGCTCAAGGTATGTGGGCTGATCGGCGCGAGCACCCAGACGTCGAGGTCCGGTTCGACGATCGGACCGCCGCAGGACAGGGCGTAGGCGGTCGATCCGGTCGCTGTTGCGATGACGAGTCCGTCGCCGCCATGGGAATTCACGAAGCGACCGTTGATCGACGTTTCCAGTTCGAGCAAGTGGCCGGTTTCGAGCTTGTTGACGACAACGTCATTCAGTGCGAGGGCCCGTACCGTCGGCGCCCCGTAGCGATCGAGCCGGGCGGCGGCGAGCGAGCGCCGGTCTTCGGAGAAATGACCGTCGAGGACGAGATCCACGTCCTCGATCATTGAGGTTGCGCTCACGTCGGTCAGGAATCCCAGGCGTCCGCGGTTGACCCCGAGCAGCGGTACCGATCGGCCGGCGACCAAACTTGCCGCATAGAGCAACGTGCCGTCGCCGCCGATGGCTATGATGAGGTCGGCGCGTGCGGCGAATTCACCCGGCGGGCATTGCGCGACGCTGCCGGCGGGAAAAGCGAGCCGGACCTCGGTCGCGACGAGCATATGGATCCCGCGCCGCTGCAAATGGGCGGCGAGGCCTTGCATGCAGTCGCCGACGCGTGTGTCCCTGGCGTTGCCGACGAGCGCGACGGACTGAAAAGGGTGGGGCATAAACGGGAGTCGTTGTAGCATGCCGGAGCGGTGGCGGTCACCTACGAAACGCTCCGCAAACGTGGACTTGACTTCGAACCGAACCACTAGTTAGGTTCAAGGCTCAAACTTATGACTCGAGGGATCACAGAAACCGCGGAAGAAGCCTTGACGGAGCGCGCGCAGCTGTTGCTGAAGGCGCTGATCGAGAACTATATTCGCGACGGGCAGCCGGTCGGCTCGCGAACCTTGTCACGGGATGCCGGGCTGAGCCTGTCGTCGGCGACGATACGCAACGTGATGGCGGACTTGGAATCGCTCGGTTTCGTCGCGTCGCCGCACACCTCGGCCGGACGGGTGCCGACCCAAAAAGGGTACCGGTTCTTTGTCGACACCCTGTTGAAGCTCGAGCCGCCCGAGAGCGGGGACGTCGAGGAGATCGAGCGGCGGCTGCTCAACGATGCCGCCGCGGGCCGCTCGCTCGTCCAGGGCGCCTCGCAAATGCTCTCCACCGTGACGCACATGGCCGGGCTCGTCACCTTGCCGAATCCGAACTACGTCGCGCTCTCGCAGATCGAGTTCATCGGTCTGTCGGAGAACCGTGCGCTCGCGATCATGGTCATGAACAACCGGGAGGTTCAAAACCGCATCGTTCAACTCGACCGGCATTACACGGCGGAGGAGTTGCGGCGGGCCGCCGGTTACCTCAACGAGGCCTTTGCGGGCCGCAGTCTGCCGGAGGTGCGCGCGCTGCTGCTGGCGCAGCTGCAGGACGCGCAGCAACACATGAACCGGCTGATGCTGGACGCGATCCAGGTGGCCCAGAAGGTGTTCGAGCGGCCGGAAGAGCCGGGCGTCGAGTACGTGATCGCAGGTGAGACCAATCTGATGGGATTCGCGGAATTGTCGAATGTGGAACGGCTGCGCCGGTTGTTCGAGGCCTTCAACGAAAAGCACGACCTGTTGCGTCTCCTGGACAGCTGCCTGCACGCGGACGGAATCCAGATCTTCATCGGCCAGGAGTCCGGCTACCAGATCCTCGATGACGTCAGCGTCGTCGCCGCCCCGTACACCGTCGACAACCAGGTAATTGGCGTGCTCGGGATCATCGGTCCGACCCGCATGGCCTACGAACGGGTCATTCCGATCGTCTCCGTGACCGCCAGACTGCTCGGTTCAGCCTTGAATTCGCGCAAATAGCCCCCAGTTCGTCCGGCGTTCAGAGCATGACGGGTCCCGGATAGTGCGCGAGGAAACAGCCAGAGTGAACGAGACGAACTCATCGGAAATCCAGGCGGCGGCGGCCGAGTCGCAGGCAAGCGACGCGGGCGCCGAGGCGCAGGTGGCGGCGGCGCAGGCCAAAGCAAAGGAAAACTGGGACAGTTACCTGCGCGCCGTCGCCGAGATGGAGAATTTTCGCAGGCGGACGGAGCGCGAACTCGACAGCGCGCGAAAGTTTGCCGTGGAGCGGTTCGCCCAGGACCTCGTACCGGTCGCCGACGCGCTCGAGGCGGCGATCGGCGCGGCGTCGGCCGCGACCCAGGGCGCTTACCTGGAAGGGGTCCAGGCGACCCTGCGCCAACTGTACCGTGCGTTCGAGAAGGCCGGCATCAAGGTGATCGAACCGGCGGGCCAGCCGTTCGACCCGGAGTGGCATGAGGCCATGGTCGCGCAGGACAGCCGGGATGCCGCACCGGATACGGTGCTCAGCGTCGTTCAGAAGGGCTATTCGATCAACGGCCGTCTGTTGCGCCCGGCCCGGGTCATCGTCAGTCGCGCCCCGGCGGTCGGTGCCGATTGAAAATCCCTTTGTGCGCCCCCATAGCCTGTCGCACAGGCATTTCGAATTTTCAGAGGATCTCAAGACATGGCTAAAATGATTGGCATCGATCTCGGCACGACCAACTCTTGCGTCGCGATCATGGAGGGCGGCAAGCCGAAGGTCATCGAGAACAGCGAGGGTGATCGGACGACGCCGTCGATCGTTGCCTTCACGAAGGACGGCGAAGTTCTGGTCGGGCAGTCGGCCAAGCGCCAGGCCGTCACCAACCCCCAGAACACGGTGGCCGCGGTCAAGCGCCTCATCGGCCGCAAATTCACCGACGACGTGGTCAAGAAGGACATGAGCATGGTGTCCTACAAAGTCGTCAAGGCCGACAACGGCGACGCGTGGGTGGCCGTGCAGGACAAGAAGATGGCGCCCCCGGAGGTCTCGGCCCGGGTCTTGATGAAAATGAAGAAGACCGCCGAGGACTACCTGGGCGAGACGGTCACCGAGGCCGTGATCACGGTTCCGGCTTATTTCAACGATTCGCAGCGCCAGGCCACCAAGGATGCCGGCCGCATTGCCGGGCTCAACGTGAAGCGCATCATCAATGAGCCGACCGCGGCGGCGCTCGCCTATGGGCTCGACAAGTCCGGCGGCGACCGCAAAATCGCGGTTTACGACCTCGGCGGCGGCACCTTCGATATTTCGGTGATCGAAATCGCCGAGGTCGACGGCGAGCGGCAGTTCGAGGTGCTCTCGACGAACGGGGATACGTTCCTGGGGGGCGAGGACTTCGATCTGCGGGTGGTCAATTATCTGGCCGATGAGTTCAAGAAGGAAAGCGGCATCGACGTGCGGCGCGATCCGCTCGCGATGCAGCGGCTGAAGGAAGCTGCCGAGAAGGCCAAGATCGAACTGTCCTCGAGCCAGCAAACCGAGGTCAATCTGCCCTATATCACGGCCGATCAAGCGGGCCCGAAGCACCTGAACATGAAGCTGACGCGCGCCAAGCTCGAGTCCTTGGTCGAGGAACTCGTCGGCAAGACGATCGGTCCCTGCCAGGTTGCGCTGAAGGACGCGGGATTGTCGATGCAGGACATCAGCGAGGTGATCCTGGTCGGCGGCCAGACACGCATGCCGCTCGTTCAAAAGGCGGTCAAGGACTTGTTCGGCAAGGAGCCGCGCAAGGACGTCAACCCGGACGAGGCGGTCGCGGTCGGTGCGGCCATCCAGGGTGGCGTGCTCGCGGGTGACGTCAAGGACGTTTTGCTGCTCGATGTGACGCCTTTGTCGCTCGGCATCGAGACGCTCGGCGGCGTGATGACCAAGGTCATCGAGAAGAACACGACGATCCCGACGAAGGCTGCCCAGACCTTCTCCACGGCCGACGACAACCAGACGGGCGTGACGATCCACGTGCTGCAGGGCGAGCGGGAGCGCTCGGTCGACAACAAGTCCCTGGGCCGGTTCGACCTCACCGACATTCCGCCGCAGCCACGAGGGCTTCCGCAGATCGAGGTGACGTTCGACATCGACGCGAACGGCATATTGAACGTGTCGGCCAAGGACGTGAAGACCGGCAAGGAACAGCGCATCGTCATCAAGGCCTCGAGCGGCCTGTCGGAGGCCGAGATCAAGCGCATGGTGGGGGATGCCGAGGCGCACGCGGAGGAGGACAAGAAGTTCCGCGAATTGGTCGGTGCCCGCAACAAGGCTGACGCGACCGTGCACACGATCGAAAAGGCACTGAAGGACGTCGGCGAGAAGATTTCGGAGAGCGAGAAGAGCGCCGCGAACGAGGCACTGGAGGCCGTCAAGGCGGCGATGGCCGGAGATGACCGCGAGGAGATCGAGCGCAAGACGCAGGCGCTCGAACAGGCCACCACCTCGATTTTGCAGAAGACCTATGAGCAGGCGGCCGGCGGCGCCGCCGCCGGCGGCGGCGCGGACGCAGACGCGGGCTCCGGGTCGAAGAAGGATGATGTGTTGGACGCGGAGTTCGAAGAGGTCAAGGAAAGCGACCGCAAGAAGGCCTGAGGGTCGCGCAGGAGCGCTTCGAAGGGCGTGATTGGTTGTGCGCCGCCGGCAGTGCAAGTGCCGGCGGCGCAATGCTCATGGGTTGCGGGTAGGTGATGGCGAAGCAGGACTACTACAAACTACTCGACGTGCCGCGTACGGCGACGGATGCCGAAATCAAGAAGGCCTATCGTCGTCTGGCGATGAAATATCATCCCGACCGGAACCAGGAAGATCCGGACGCCGAGCATCGATTCAAGGAAGCCAAGGAAGCCTACGAAGTGCTGGCGGACCCGCAGAAGCGGGCAGCGTACGATCAATTCGGCCACGAGGGACTGAATGCCGGCAGGGGCGGGGGCTTCGGTGCCGGCGATGCGTTCGGCGACATCTTCGGGGAGATGTTCGGCGACATCTTCTCCGGCGGGCAACGTGGGCGCTCGCAGGTGTTCCGCGGCGCCGACCTGCGCTACGAATTGGAGATCGACCTGGAACAGGCGGTCTTCGGCACCGAAACGACGATCCGGATTCCGGCTCTCGCGGAATGTCACTCCTGCGGCGGTTCCGGTGCCGCCAAAGGTTCGCAGCCGAAAACCTGCGACACCTGCGGCGGGCATGGACAGGTGCGGGTACAACAATCGATCTTTACGATCCAGCAACCCTGCCCGCGCTGCAAGGGGCGCGGCAAGGTGGTTTCCAACCCCTGCGACACCTGTCTCGGGCAGGGTCGCGTGCGTCAAGAAAAGTCGCTGGCGGTGAAGATTCCCGCGGGTGTGGACAATGGCGACCGGATCCGGCTGGGTGCCGAGGGTGAGGCCGGGAGCAACGGCGGACCGGCCGGGGACCTGTACGTGGAGATCCATGTCCGCGAGCACGCGATCTTCGAGCGTGAGGGCAGCAATCTTTCCTGCGAGGTGCCGATCAGCTTCGCGACCGCGGCGCTCGGCGGTACGGTCGCCGTGCCGACCCTCGACGGCGAGGTCGTGCTGAAGATTCCCTCGGAAACACAGTCCGGCCGCATATTTCGCGTGCGCTCGAAGGGGGTCAAACCGGTTCGCGGCGGATCCACCGGTGATCTGTATTGCCGGGTGGTGGTAGAAACTCCGGTCGGCCTCAGCGCCGAGCAGAGGGAACTGCTGAGCAAATTCGAATCCTCGCTGGGGCAGGGAAGCCATCATCCGCGCGAGAAGTCCTTCTTCGAGGGCGTCAAGAAGTTCTTCACCGGCGCATTGCCATGAGCATGGGGCCGCCATGCAACGGTTGACCGTCTTCGGGGTCACGGGTCGTATGGGACAATCGGTGTTGCGCGCGCTGGTCGATACGCCCGGATTCGCGCTTGCGGGTGCCGTGGCTTCTGCGGGCAGCGTGCGGGTCGGCAGGGACGCCGCTTTCGAGGGGCCGGAGAGCGGTGTCGCGGTCACGGCCGATGTGGACATCGCGCTGCGCACCGCGACGGTGGCGATCGACTTCAGTCTGCCGCTTGCGGTGGGCGCACACGCGGCGGCGTGCGCGCAAGCACGGGTGCCGCTGGTCGTCGGCGCCACCGGGCTCGAGGCCGAGGCACTGGCCGCGTTGCGGGAAGCCGCCCGCAAGATTCCTGTGTTGATCGCCCCCAATATGAGTATCGGGGTGGCGCTCCTGGAACGGCTCGTGCGGATCGCCTCGCGCAGCCTTGGCGAGGACTTCGATGCCGAAATCCTCGAGGCTCATCATCGGATGAAGCGCGATGCGCCGTCCGGTACGGCGCTGCATCTCGGCGAAGCCATTGCTTCGGCGCGCGGGCGTCCGCTCGATGAACTGGCGGTCCTCGACCGGCAGACCGAGACGGGGCCGCGTCGCGGCGGCACGATCGGGTTTTCCGTGCTGCGTGGCGGCGACATCGTCGGCGAGCACACGGTGATTTTCGCCGGCGAGGGTGAGCGTCTGGAACTCATGCATAGGGCCGGTGACCGCATGATCTTCGCTCGTGGCGCGTTGCGAGCGGCGGCGTGGCTCGTCGGTCGGGCGCCGGGTAGTTATGGCATGCAGGACGTGCTCGACGGCTGATCGAGGCATGGACAGGAGCGGGCGCCGCCGTTAATATTCGCGCCCGGAATCCCTAGGCTGGAATTTATTGAAGCGGGAGGCTGTTCTGCAAGGGGCGCCTCCTCTTTCGCATGTCTGCAGAATGCGCCTGGCGCAAAGCGAGGAACCGGAGTGTCGACACCTGCTGTGCTAGCTCTCGAAGATGGCAGCGTGTTCCGTGGTGTCTCGGTCGGCGCCAAGGGGAACACGACCGGCGAGGTGGTTTTCAACACCGCGATGACCGGCTATCAGGAAATTCTGACCGACCCCTCGTACTGTCGCCAGATCGTCACCCTGACCTACCCTCACATCGGCAACACCGGTACCACACCGGAGGACCACGAGTCCGGCGCGATCTACGCCGCCGGATTGGTGATACGGGATCTGCCGGTGTTGCATTCGAATTGGCGCGCAACCGAGTCCCTCGGCCAGTTTCTGGCGCGCGGCAAGGTGGTCGCAATCGCCGAGATCGACACACGCAAGCTCACCCGGCTCCTTCGGCAGAAGGGGGCGCAAGCCGGTTGCATCATGACCGGGGAGAATATCGGCGAGGCCGATGCGGTTCGGGCGGCTCGCAAATTTCCGGGCCTGAAGGGCATGGACCTGGCGAAGGTGGTTGCAACCAAGCGCAGCTACCAGTGGAATGAGGGCAGTTTGTGCAGGCCGGAACCGAAGCCGCCCCGCCCACAGAACCGCTTGCACGTGGTTGCCTACGACTTCGGTATCAAGCGCAACATTCTGCGCATGCTGGCCGATCACGGCTGTCGAGTCACTGTCGTTCCGGCTCAAACGACCTCGGATCAAGTACTTGCGATGAATCCTGACGGTATTTTCTTATCAAATGGGCCGGGTGACCCTGAGCCCTGCGACTACGCGATCGAGGCGATCGCGAGGCTTCTCGAGACCGAGATTCCGATCTTCGGTATCTGTCTTGGACACCAATTGCTGGCACTCGCGAGTGGTGCGCGGACGGTGAAGATGAAGTTCGGGCATCACGGTGCAAACCATCCCGTGCTCGAATTGGCGTCGGGCCGGGTCTTCATCTCCAGCCAGAATCATGGCTTTACGGTCGATGAAGCCACTTTGCCGGACACCCTGAGAGCGACGCACCGGTCTTTGTTCGATGGCTCGCTGCAGGGCATTGCGCGCAACGATCATCCCGCGTTCACCTTTCAGGGGCACCCGGAAGCAAGTCCGGGTCCGCACGACCTTCGCCCCCTGTTCGAACATTTTATAGATCTTATAATCAATAGGTTACAGGCAAATTCTCGAGTGAAATCGATTCAAAAACAGACGAGCGCCGAGAGCTAGCGCGTGCCGAAGCGAAGCGACATCGAAAGCATCCTGATCATCGGCGCCGGCCCGATCGTCATTGGGCAAGCCTGCGAGTTCGACTATTCTGGAGTTCAGGCTTGTAAGGCTCTGAAAGAAGAGGGTTATCGGGTCATCCTGGTGAACTCCAACCCCGCCACGATCATGACCGATCCGGAAATGGCGGACGCGATTTACATCGAACCGATCAAGTGGCGAACGATTGCGCGGATCATCGAGAAGGAGCGGCCGAGCGCGTTGCTGCCGACGATGGGGGGGCAGACCGCGCTGAATACGGCGCTCGACCTGGCGCGTGAGGGTGTGCTGGAGCGATTCAACGTCGAGATGATCGGCGCCTCGAAGCGGGCGATCGACATGGCCGAGGATCGCGAACTGTTCCGACGTGCGATGGGCGAGATCGGTCTTGGGACGCCGCGCGCACGGATTGCGCACAGCATGGACGAGGCGCTCGCCGTGCAATCCGAGATCGGTTACCCGACCGTGATCAGACCCTCGTTCACGCTCGGCGGCAGCGGTGGCGGTATCGCCTACAACCGAGAGGAGTTCGAGGCGATCGTGGCCCGCGGCCTGGACGCCTCCCCGACCAACGAGGTTCTCCTCGAAGAGTCCGTGGTGGGTTGGAAGGAATACGAGATGGAGGTGGTGCGAGATCGCAAGGACAACTGCATCATCGTCTGTTCCATCGAGAATCTCGATCCGATGGGCGTGCACACCGGCGACTCGATTACGGTGGCGCCGGCCCAGACCCTGACCGACAAGGAGAGCCAGCGCCTGCGGGACGCGTCAATAGCGGTGCTGCGCAAGATCGGCGTGGACACGGGCGGGTCGAATGTGCAGTTCGCGGTCAATCCCGACGATGGCCGCGTGCTCGTCATCGAAATGAACCCGCGGGTGTCGCGTTCCTCGGCACTCGCCTCCAAGGCGACCGGGTTTCCGATCGCCAAGATCGCCGCCAAGCTCGCCGTCGGTTACACGCTCGATGAACTCAAGAATGAGATCACGGGCGGCGCCACGCCGGCCTCCTTCGAGCCGGCGATCGACTACGTGGTGACCAAGATACCGCGTTTTACGTTCGAGAAATTCCCCGGATCCAACACGCGCCTGACGACGCAGATGAAATCGGTCGGCGAGGCGATGGCCATCGGCCGGACGTTTCAGGAGTCGATGCAGAAGGCGTTGCGCAGCCTGGAGACGGGCCTCGACGGCTTCGACGAGCAGGTCGTGCTGCCGCTATCCGAGGAGGCCGAGACCCAGCTCGCCTTCGAGCTGCGCTGGCCGGGGCCGAATCGCATCCTCTATGTCGCCGATGCGTTGCGCGCCGGCTGGACGCGTGAGCGGGTGTTCGAGACCACGGGCATCGATCCGTGGTTCCTCGCGCAGATCGAGGATCTGCTGCGCGCCGAGGCGACGACCAAGGAGGAGGGTTTCGATTCGCTGGACCATGCGCGCCTGCGGTCGCTGAAACGCAAGGGCTTCTCCGACGCACGCATCGGCACCCTGGTCGGACGCGACGATGCGAGCGTGCGCAGCCGACGTCGCAAGCTCGGGATCCACCCGGTGTACAAGCGGGTCGACACCTGCGCCGCCGAGTTTGCAACCTCCACCGCCTACCTGTACTCGACGTACGAGGATGAGTGTGAAGCGCAGCCCACGAACCGGCGCAAGATCATGATCCTGGGCGGCGGGCCCAACCGAATCGGCCAGGGGATCGAGTTCGACTATTGCTGCGTTCACGCCGCCATGGCGCTGCGGGAGGACGGGTTCGAGACGATCATGGTCAATTGCAATCCGGAGACCGTCTCCACCGACTACGACACCTCGGACAGGCTGTACTTCGAGCCACTGACGTTCGAGGACGTGATGGAGATCATCGACAAGGAGAAGCCGGAGGGCGTCATCGTGCAGTACGGTGGCCAGACTCCGTTGAAGTTGTCGCGGGCGATCGCGGCGGCCGGCGGCCCGATCATCGGCACGAGCCCGGACAGCATCGACGTCGCCGAGGATCGCGAGCGATTTCAGAAGTTGGTCGGCACGCTGAAGCTCAAACAACCGGCCAACGCGACCGCCCGCAACGAGGAACAGGCCGTGCAGATGGCGCGTGAGGTCGGTTTCCCGCTGGTGGTGCGGCCGAGTTACGTGCTCGGCGGCCGCGCGATGGAGATCGTATTCAACGAGGATGACCTGCGCCAGTACATGACCGATGCGGTCAAGGTGTCCAATTCCAGCCCTGTGCTGCTCGACCGCTTCCTCGATCTCGCGGTCGAGGTCGACGTGGACGCGGTATGCGACGGTGAGGATGTCTTGATCGGCGGAATCATGGAGCACATCGAGCAGGCGGGGGTGCACTCGGGCGACTCGAGCTGTTCGCTGCCGCCCAACGGACTCACCGTGCCGGTGCAGGAGGAGTTGCGCGCGCAGACCCGCAAGCTTGCCAAGGCGCTGAACGTGATCGGCCTGATGAACATCCAGTTCGCGATTCAGGGCGGTGTCATCTACATCCTCGAGGTCAATCCGCGGGCCTCGAGAACCGTGCCGTTCGTTTCGAAGGCGACCGGGGTGCCGCTCGCCAAGATCGCCGCGCGCGTGATGACCGGCAAGACGCTGGCAATGCAAGGGCGGACACGAGAGAGAATTCCATCGTACTTCTCGGTCAAGGAGGCGGTTTTCCCCTTCGTCAAATTTCCCGAGGCCGATCCGATCCTCGGGCCGGAGATGAAGTCGACCGGCGAGGTGATGGGTACAGGGCACTCGTTCGGCGAAGCTTATGCGAAGGCGCAGGCCGCCTCCGGTGTCGTGCTGCCGACGCGCGGACTGTGCTTCATCAGCGTGCGCGACCGCGACAAACCGGCTGCGGTGCAGCTCGCACGGATGCTGATCGATCGGGGTTTCGAGATCGCGGCCACCGGCGGTACGGCGCAGGTCCTGCAGGATTCAGGCGTGCTTTGCCGCCGGGTGAACAAGGTGCGCGAGGGACGCCCGCATGTGGTGGATATGATCAAAAACGACGAGATCGCATTGATCGTGAACACCACCGAGGGCAAACAGGCGGTCCGCGAGTCCCGCTCGATCCGTCGCGAGGCGGTCGCCCGCAGGATCACCTACTACACCACGGTCGCCGCCGGGCGGGCCACGTGCGACGCGCTCGATCACCTCGGCGACATCTCCGTCAACCGGCTACAGGATCTGCACAAGGAATTGCCAGCTTGAAGCGAACTCCAATGACTCTGCGCGGCGCGACGCGCTTGCGCGAAGAGCTGAAGAAGCTGAAGGGCGAAGATCGCCCGAACGTGATCAAAGCCATCGCCGAGGCGCGCGCGCACGGTGATCTGAGCGAGAACGCCGAATATCACGCCGCCCGCGAGCAGCAGAGCTTCATCGAGGGACGGATCAACGAGATCGAGCATCGGTTGTCCAACGCCGAGGTCATCGACGTGACCAAGCTCTCGCCGAGCGGCCGCGTCGTCTTCGGGGCGACCATCGAACTCGAGGATCAGAGCGGCGGGGCGGCGGTGCGCTATCAGCTGGTTGGCGATGACGAGGCCGACATCAAGCTGGGGCTGCTGTCGGTCTCATCGCCGATAGCGCGCGCATTGATCGGCAAGTCCGAGGGCGACGTTGTCGACGTCGCGACGCCGGGCGGTACGCGTAGCTATGAAATCGTCTCGGTGCGTTACGTTTGAATCGTCTGCGTGCCTTTTTCCGCATCCTGCTGGTGCTCACGATCGGCAGCATGTGGTCGCTCGCCGCGTGGGTCGCGCCGACCCTGTTTTTCACTCAACCGAACCGGCACCTTGCCGGAATGCTGGCCGGCCGGCTGTTTCGCGTTGAGTCCTGGCTCTGCGCGGCGGTCGCGCTACTCGCGCTGGCGCTTCCCGGGCGGACGCGCTTTCTGTGGCTGTATCTCGCGGCGGCGTTGCTCGCGGTCAACGAATGGCTGCTGCGTCCGCGCATGCAGCAGGCGCTTTTGCACGGTGTTTCTTCGGGGCTGAGTTTCGGTGCCTGGCACGGCCTCGCAGCGGTGCTGTACGCGGCGGCGTGCGCGGCCGGATTACTGTTGGTCTGGAACGACGATCTTCGGTAGGTCCTTGCGACGTCGGTAGAACACGCCGACGTTGCCGATGCGCTGCACGAGTTCGCTCGCGGTGCGCGTGGCGAGGCCCGCGAGAGCCGTGTCGCGCCGCTCGCGGTCGCCGATGCGGGCGCTTACCTTGACCAGTTCGTGGGTGTCGAGGGCGCGCTCGAGTTCGGCGGCCACCGCCTCGCTCGCGCCGGCGGTGCCGATCATCACGACCGGGGAGAGGGCGTGGGCGAGCCGCCGCAGGTGCTTCTTTTGCCGTTCTGTGAGACTCACGGTGCCATTATAGAGCGTTTAAGGGCCGAGCCGATGCCGAAACGATCCAAGAGCAGCGCCCGCTGGCTCGCCGAACATGCCAGCGATGAGTACGTGAAACGCGCGCAGCGCGAGGGATGGCGTTCGCGTGCGGTGTTCAAACTCGAGGAGATTCAGCAGCGCGAGCGACTGCTGCGCAACGGCATACGGTGCGTGGATCTCGGCGCCGCGCCCGGCGGGTGGAGCCAGTATGCCGCGCGTGTCCTTGGTGGCGCGGGCCGGATCGTCGCCACCGACATCCTGCCGATGGATGCAATTCCCGGCGTCGAGTTCGTTCAGGGGGATTTTCGCGAAGAAGCCGTGCTCGCCGAGGTGCTCGGGCGGCTCGGTGGGACTAAGGTCGACCTTGTTTTGTCCGACATGGCCCCCAATATGAGCGGCGTCGACTCGGTGGACCAGGCCCGCTCGATGATGTTGGCGGAAATGGCGCTCGATTTCGCCACGCGCGTGTTGGTGCCCGGTGGCGATGCGCTGCTGAAATTGTTTCAGGGTGAGGGTTTCGACCAGATCATTCGGGAGGCGAGGGTGCACTTCGGACGGGTCGCGACGAAAAAGCCGAAGGCGTCGCGGGCCCGCAGTTCTGAGATCTATCTGTTGGCGCGCCAGTTTCGGATGGTGTAACGTCAACGGGAACGTCTGTCCGGCATTGGGGTCGTAGACGATATCGCGATACGTAGGTGGAAATTGAACGATCTGACCAAACAAATTCTCTTATGGGTCGCCTTGGCGGTCATTTTATTGTTGATTTTCAGTCAGTTCGGCGTTCATTCCGATCAGCCGATGACGATTGATTACTCGCAATTCGTGAGTGAAATCAAGAGCAATAATGTCGCCTCGGTTACACTGAAAGGCGACATCATCGAGGGTAAACGCCGTTCAGGGGAGCCATTCGTCACCTATAACCCGGAGACCAGCAACAGTGCGCTGATCGGCCTGCTCGAGTCGCAGGGCGTGAAATTCCGGGGCGAACCACCGAAACAGCAGTCGGTGATCGTGCAATTGCTGATTTCCGCATTTCCGATTCTTTTGCTGATCGGCTTCTGGGCCTATTTCATGCGGCAGATGCAGGGCAGTTCCGGCGGGCGCGGAGCGATGTCATTTGGCAAAAGCCGGGCGCGTTTGCTTGGTGAGGACCAGGTGAACGTGACCTTCGCCGACGTCGCGGGAGTCGAGGAGGCCAAACAGGAAGTCGTCGAGATCGTCGATTTCTTGAAAGATCCCGGCAAGTTCCAAAAACTTGGCGGCAAGATCCCGAAAGGCGTGTTGATGGTCGGTTCCCCCGGCACCGGCAAGACCTTGCTCGCGCGGGCGATCGCCGGCGAGGCCAAGGTGCCGTTCTTCACGATTTCCGGCTCCGATTTCGTCGAGATGTTCGTCGGCGTCGGCGCATCGCGTGTACGCGACATGTTCGAGCAGGCGAAGAAGCATGCGCCGTGCATCATCTTCATCGATGAAATCGATGCCGTCGGCAGGCACCGTGGAGCCGGTCTGGGTGGCGGGCACGACGAGCGCGAACAGACATTGAATCAGTTGTTGGTCGAAATGGACGGTTTCGAGGGCAACGAAGGCATCATCGTGATTGCGGCGACCAACCGGCCCGACGTGCTCGATCCGGCGCTGCTGCGCCCGGGTCGATTCGACCGCCAGGTCGTCGTTCCCCTGCCCGACGTGCGCGGCAGGGAGCAAATCCTCAAAGTACACATGCGCAAGGTGCCGCTCGGCGACAACGTCAAGCCGAACGTGATAGCCCGGGGGACACCGGGCTTTTCCGGCGCGGATCTGGCGAACCTCGTCAACGAGGCCGCGCTGTTCGCCGCCCGCGGCAACAAGCGCAGCGTGACGATGGAGGAGTTCGAACGCGCCAAGGACAAGATCATGATGGGCGCCGAGCGCCGTTCCATGGTCATGAGCGAGGCGGAGAAGCGCAACACGGCCTACCACGAAGCCGGTCATGCGATCGTCGGGCTGAGCGTGCCGGAGCACGATCCGGTGTACAAGGTGACCATCATTCCGCGGGGCATGGCTCTCGGCGTGACGATGTTTCTGCCGGAGGCGGACCGCTACAGCACGAGCAAGCGCCAGCTCGAGAGCAAGATCGCCACGCTGTTCGGCGGGCGGGTTGCCGAGGAGCTCGTTTTCGGTCGCGACGCGGTCACGACCGGCGCCTCGAACGACATCGAGCGGGCGACCGAACTGGCGCGCAACATGGTGACCCGTTGGGGATTGTCGGATCGTCTCGGCCCGCAAACCTACAGCGAGGAGTCCGGGGAAGTGTTTCTCGGGCGCAGCGTGACCCAGCACAAGCAAGTCTCCGATGAGACGGCGCACGTCATCGATGAGGAAGTGCGGCGCGTGATCGACGGCAACTACAAACGCGCCTACACGATCCTGCAGACGAGCATGGACAAGCTGCATGCGATGTCGGCTGCGCTGATAAAATACGAGACCATCGACGAGGAACAGATCAAGGACATCATGGAGGGCCGGGAGCCGCGGCCTCCACACGACTGGGACGATACGCCGACTCCGACGAATCCCCGCGGCGGTCCGCCTGCCGAAGCCCCGGCCGCGCCGCTCGCGAGTCCCGCCGGCCAGCATTGAGACGGCCCCTGCCGGGCGGCGTGCGGATGCGTGCCTTGCTGCGCGGCTGAGCGACGTATTGGCGATGACCCCCATGCGCTGGCGTTGCCGGGAACGCATCATCGACTTGGGACACCCGGTGGTGATGGGCGTCCTGAACGTCACCCCCGACTCGTTTTCGGACGGTGGTCGCTATTTGAATCTCCCCGCCGCATTCGACCGGGCGGCCCGTCTGGTCGAGGAGGGCGCTGCGATCATCGATGTCGGCGGTGAATCGACACGTCCCGGCTCGCTGCCCGTCGACGCGCAGCAACAGATCGAGCGGGTTGCGCCGCTCATCGAGACAATCCGTGCCCGCTTGAACGTGGCGGTGTCGGTCGACACCAGCGAACCTGAAGTGATGCGAGCGGCTGTTGAGGCGGGCGCCTGTATCGTCAACGACGTCAAGGCGTTGCGGCTCCCGGGAGCCCTTGCCTATGCCGCGGCGGCCGGCGTCGGGGTGTGCCTGATGCACATGCGCGGCGAGCCGCGCACCATGCAGGATGAACCGCGGTACGAGAATCTCGTCGGCGAGGTCGCGCAGTTCCTAAAGTCCGAGCGGCAGCGCTGCATCGTCGGCGGAATCGCGCCGGATGCGATCGCGCTCGATCCGGGAATCGGATTCGGCAAGCGGCTGGAGCATAATCTTCAGCTGCTGCGCGAATTGCCCACGTTCACCGCGTTGGGCGCGCCGTTGCTCGTGGGTGTGTCGCGTAAGGGCTTTATCGGCCGGGTGCTGGGGCGTGAGGTGCATGAGCGTCTGTACGGCGGATTGGGGCTTGCGGCCCTGGCGGTCGTCCACGGTGCACGGATTGTGCGTACCCATGACGTGGCGCCGACGCTCGATGCGATTCGCATGGTCGATGCGGTAATGCAGGGAATGAACGGATGACTCACAGATATTTCGGTACCGACGGCGTGCGCGGACTGGTCGGGCGGAGTCCGATGACCGTGGATTTCGCGCTTCGCCTCGCCAGTGCTGCGGCCCGCGTGCTTGCGCCGGCCGGCGGGCGCGTGTTGATCGGCAAGGACACCCGCTTGTCCGGCTACATGTTCGAGTCGGCATTGGAGGCCGGCTTCGTCGCAGCCGGCGTCGATGCGATGCTGATCGGACCGTTGCCGACGCCCGGGATCGCCTACATGACCCAGCGCCTCGGCTGCCGATTCGGCGTCGTGATCAGTGCATCGCACAATCGCTACCATGACAACGGCATCAAGTTCTTCGACGCCGCGGGCAGCAAGCTCTCGGATGAGGTCGAGCGGCGGATCGAGGACTTGATCGATGAGCCCGTCGTCACGCAATCCTCACAGAGTCTCGGCCGGGCGACGCGCATCGACGAGAGCCGGCAGCAATACCAGGATTTTTGCTCATCGAGCCTGCCGAAGGGGATGGACCTGAGCGGCTTCAAGCTGGTGATCGACTGCGCGAACGGCGCCGGCTACAAGGTGGCGCCGCGCGTGCTCGCCGATCTCGGTGCGGACCTCGTGCCGATCGGCTGTTCGCCGAACGGCCGCAATATCAATGACGCTTGTGGTTCGACGGCGCCGGAATTGCTGCAATTGACCGTGCCCGGTGTCCGCGCCCACGTCGGGCTCGCATTGGACGGGGACGGCGATCGCGTCGTGATGGTCGACGAACTGGGGCGTATCGTCGACGGCGACCAGATCTTGTTCATCCTCGCGACCGCGCGCCGCGCCGCGGGCGAGTTGCGCGGGCCGGTCGTCGGTACCGTGATGAGCAATCTCGGCTTGGAGCTGGCGCTTGCGGAGCGCGGCATCAATTTCGTACGTTCGGCGGTTGGCGATCGATATGTGCTCGCGGCACTGAACGAGTCCGGCGGCATGCTGGGCGGGGAGACCTCCGGGCATATTCTGTGTCTCGACAAGACGACCACCGGCGACGGCCTCATCAGCGCGTTGCAGGTGCTCGCCGTCATGAAGACGAGCGGGGCCGGACTCGCCGAACTGGCGGCACCGATGTCCAAATACCCCCAGGTCATGTTGAATGTGAAGGTCGAGCGGCGTTTCGACCCGTCGATCGACGCCGCCGTGCGCGACGCCACGCAGCGCGTCGAACGGCGCTTCGAGGGCCGCGGCCGGGTCGTCCTGCGCGCTTCGGGCACCGAGCCGGTGATTCGCGTCATGGTCGAGGGACACGATGCCGCCCTCGTCAAACGAGGCGCCGCGGAAATTGCCGGTGCCGTCGAGAAGGCGGCGCGCGATCGCTGACTTGCAGTTCGAGGGCGACGACGCTAATCTTCGCCGCCTTTCCCGCCGGCAAGAAGCCAAGGTGAGTCCGTATGCGTCGTCCAATGGTCGCCGGCAACTGGAAAATGCATGGTTCGGAGGCCGCCAATTCGGCGCTGCTCTCGGAACTGGAGATGCGTCTGCAGCCTGAATGGCCGATCGACGTCGCGGTCTTTCCGCCGTTCGTCTATCTGGCCGAGGTCGTGCGCCGGCTGCGCGGCGCCTCCGTCGGGGTGGGCGCCCAAGATGTTTGCGCCGAGCCGGGCGGGGCGTTCACCGGCGAAGTCGCCGGTTCGATGCTGCGGGATGTCGGCTGCACGCTCGTGATCGTCGGCCATTCGGAGCGGCGGCGCTGGTATCACGAGGATGACGCGGTGGTCGCGCGCAAGTTCGGCGCGGCACTTGCCGCAGGACTCACTCCGGTGCTGTGCGTGGGGGAGACATTGGAGGAGCGCGAGGCCGGCATGACCGAGACCGTGATCGCACGCCAGCTCGATGCCGTGCTGGCAATGAATGGTGTGGCGACCCTCGCCGAAGCGATCGTCGCGTACGAGCCGGTATGGGCGATCGGCACCGGCCGGAACGCCTCGCCGGACCAAGCCGAGGCCGTGCATGCATTCGTTCGCCGCCGTATCGCCGAACAAAATGCTACCATAGGCGGCCGGGTACGGATCCTGTACGGCGGGAGTGTCAAGGCGGCGAACGCGGCCGAGTTGTTCTCGATGCCGGACGTGGACGGCGGCTTGGTGGGCGGTGCATCGCTGGTCGCCGATGAGTTCCATCAGATATGCGCGGCCGCAGCCGCGAGCCATTGAGAGTTTCGATTATGCTGCATGGTTTGCTCTTGGCCTTTCACGTGCTGCTCGCGAGCATGATCATCATTCTGGTGCTTTTGCAGCGAGGCAAAGGTGCGGACGCCGGCGCGGGCTTTGGATCGGGAGCTTCCGGAACGGTCTTCGGCGCGCGTGGCAGCGCGACCGTGTTTTCGAAACTGACCGCGGTCTTCGCGGCGTTGTTCTTCGCCACCAGTCTGATGCTTGCGTATCTCGGTACCAAGCCGTCGACGCAGCCGACCAGCGTGCTCGAGCGCGCGGCCGAGCAGGCGGCGCGCACCGTGACGCCGGCTTCGGCGCCGACTTCGGTGCCCGCGGTCGCGCAGCCGTCGTCCGCAGCGCCGGTTGCCTCCGGTGCAAGCGCACCGGCGAAGAAACCTTGATTTAATGTGAGATGATGAAAACAAGCCGACGTGGCGGAATTGGTAGACGCGCTAGTTTGAGGGGCTAGTGGGGCAACCTGTGCCGGTTCGAGTCCGGCCGTCGGCACCATCATCGATGGGTTTGATCACGGGGATTTCATCGTCTTTTCGTCGATTGCCTCTTAACAGAGGCGCATGTCCTGATACAATCGCAGCTTGAACCTCTTAGGCACGGAACGGTTGCAAGAAACGCAAATATGCTAGCCCAGTATTTGCCGATATTGATCTTCATGGGCTTGGCCGCTGTTCTGGGCCTCGCGCTGTTCACGATCGGTTGGATCGCCGGACCACGGCGGCCCGATGCTCAGAAGCTCTCCCCGTACGAGTGCGGGTTCGAGGCTTTCGAGGATTCTCGGATGCGCTTCGACGTCCGCTACTACCTGGTCGCCATCATCTTCATCGTCTTCGACCTGGAGATTGCGTTTTTTTTCCCGTGGGCCGTGTCGCTGCGTTCCACGGGGGCCTTCGGGTTGATCGCCATGCTCATCTTTGCCTTGGTGCTGGTCGTCGCGCTGATCTATGACTACCGCAAGGGAGCGCTGGAATGGGATTGAACGCCGCCGCTGCGGACACCGGCGCCGTTCCGGGTTTCGAAGTCACCTCTTTCGATAAACTCGTCAACTGGGCGCGTACCGGATCCCTGTGGCCTATGACCTTCGGGCTCGCCTGTTGCGCGGTCGAAATGATGCAGGCGGGCGCGGCCCGTTACGATCTGGATCGTTTCGGTATCGTCTTTCGTCCGTCACCGCGCCAATCCGACGTGATGATCGTCGCCGGGACGCTCGTCAACAAGATGGCGCCGGCGCTTCGCAAGGTCTACGACCAGATGTCCGAGCCGCGGTGGGTGATTTCCATGGGTTCGTGTGCAAACGGGGGCGGCTACTACCATTATTCCTATGCGGTGGTGCGCGGATGTGACCGCATCGTACCGGTTGATGTCTACGTTCCGGGCTGCCCGCCGACGGCGGAGGCGTTGCTCTACGGGATACTGCAGTTGCAAAACAAGATCAGACGCAACAAGGCGATCGTGCGATGACCAGGTGCTTTCGATGACGCAACCGGCGGTCGCCGTCGGCGAATCGGCTGAGCGCTGCGCGAAGCTGGCGCAGTCCGTGGAGCGAGTGCTCGGCGCGGCGACCCGGCCGCTCGCCTGCCGGCCGGGCGAGGTCGGCATCGAACTCGCCGCGGATCGGCTGCTGGATGGTGCAAAGGCCTTGCGCGACGATCCTGCGCTGCGCTTTGAGATGTGCGTTGACGTTTGCGGCATCGATTATCTCGATTATGGACATGCCGAGTGGAAGACGGCCGATGCGACCTCCACCGGGTTCAGTCGCGGCGTCGTGCGCGACGGCAGCGCTGAAGCGGTCCCGCCTCTTGCGGGGAAGCGTTTCGCGGTGGTGCATCAGCTGCTGTCCGTGTCGCTGAATCAACGGCTGCGTGTTCGCGTCTACTGTCCGGATGACGATCGGCCGATGGTCGATTCGGTCACGGGGATCTGGGCGTCGGCGGATTGGTTCGAGCGCGAGGCCTTCGACCTCTACGGAATCATGTTCCGCGGGCACCCGGACTTGCGCCGTCTGTTGACCGACTACGGCTTCATAGGGCATCCGTTCCGCAAGGATTTCCCTCTATCCGGCAACGTCGAAGTGCGCTACGACCCCGAGAAGGCGCGGGTCGTTTATGAACCGGTCAGCATCGAGCCGCGTATCCTCGTGCCCAAGGTCATACGCCATGACAACCGTTACGATCCGCAATTGACCAGTGCCGACCCGAATGGCTGAAATCCGCAATTTCACGATGAACTTCGGTCCGCAGCATCCCGCCGCGCACGGCGTGTTGCGTCTCGTGCTGGAGATGGACGGCGAGGTGATCCAGAAGGCCGATCCGCACGTTGGCCTGTTGCATCGTGGCACCGAGAAACTCGCCGAGAGCAAGGTGTTCAATCAGTCGATCGGGTACATGGATCGGCTGGATTACGTGTCGATGATGTGCAACGAGCATGCGTACGTGATGGCGATCGAGAAGCTCCTCGGCGTCACTCCGCCGGCGCGGGCGCGCTACATCCGCGTGATGTTCGACGAGATCACCAGGATTCTGAACCACCTGATGTGGCTCGGCGCGCATGCGCTGGACATCGGAGCGATGACGGTTTTCTTGTACTGTTTCCGCGAACGCGAAGATCTCATGGACTGCTACGAGGCGGTCTCCGGCACCCGCATGCATGCCACCTATTACCGGCCGGGCGGCGTGTACCGGGATCTGCCCGAGTCGATGCCGAAGTACCAGTACACGAAGTGGCGCAGCAACAAGGACGTGGATCGGCTCAATGAGCGCCGCGGCGGTGGCATGCTGGATTTCATCGAGGATTTCACGCGCCGGTTCCCGGCGTGCGTGGACGAATATGAGACTTTGCTGACGGACAACCGCATCTGGAAGCAGCGCACTGTCAATATCGGCGTCGTCAGCCCGGAGCGCGCCATGCAGCTCGGCTTCACCGGACCGATGTTGCGCGGTTCGGGTGTCGAGTGGGACCTGCGCAAGAAGCAACCCTACGAGGCCTACGAACTCGTCGACTTCGACATCCCCGTGGGCGTCAACGGCGATTGCTACGATCGATACCTCGTGCGCGTGCAGGAACTGCGGCAATCGAACCGAATCGTCGCGCAGTGCGTCGATTGGCTGCGCAAGAACCCGGGGCCGGTGATGCTCGATGATCGCAAGGTGAGTCCGCCGCTGCGCGAGCAAATGAAGGGCGACATGGAGTCCCTGATCCATCACTTCAAGTTCATGACCGAGGGCTACTGCGTGCCGGAGGGTGAAACGTACGCGGCCGTCGAGGCGCCGAAGGGCGAGCTCGGTGTGTACCTGGTCTCGGATGGCGCCAACAAGCCGTATCGAATGAAGGTGCGGGCGCCCGGCTTTGCGCACCTCGCCTCGCTCAACGAGATGGTGAAGGGTCACATGCTGGCCGACGTCGTCGCCGTTATCGGTACGCAAGACATAGTCTTCGGAGAGATCGACCGATGAGTGTGGAGTTGTCCGCGCATGTGCGCGAGGAAATCGACCGTTGGGTCGCCAAATTCCCGGCCGACCGCAAGCGCTCGGCGGTGATATCGGCGCTGCACGCGGCCCAGCACGAGAACCACGGATTCCTCACGGCGCCGATCATGGACGCGGTCGCTGCCTATCTCGGGCTGCCGCCGATCCAGGTCTACGAGGTTGCCGCCTTCTACTCGATGTTCGAGACGCATCCGGTCGGACGGCACCACGTGTCGGTTTGCACCAACCTCTCCTGCATGCTGCGCGGTGGGGAGGTGCTGCTCGCCCACATCGAAAAGAAGCTCGGCATCAAGGTGGGTGAGAGCACCGCCGACGGACGCATTTTCCTCAAGCGCGAGGAGGAGTGCCTCGCCGCTTGCACCGGAGCGCCGATGATGATGGTGGACCACGTCTACCACGAGGATCTGACGCCGGAGAAGATCGATGCCGTCCTGGACGGCTTGAAGTGAAGCCGGAGCCGGACAGATGCCGTACGAACAGAATCTAGTCATCTTCGAAGCGTTGGGCGCCGAGCGTTCCTGGACGATCGAGGGCTACCGCAAGACCGGCGGCTATGCGGCCTGGGAGAAAATCCTCCGTGAGGGTACGCCGCGCGACAAACTCATCGACGAACTCAAGGCCTCCGGGCTTCGTGGACGTGGTGGCGCGGGATTTCCGACCGGTGTCAAGTGGAGCTTCATGCCGCGCAACTCGCCCATCCAAAAGTACGTGGTCTGCAATTCCGACGAGTCCGAGCCGGGAACCTGCCATGACCGCGACATCCTGCGCTACAACCCGCATTCGGTGATCGAGGGCATGGCGATCGGCGGCTATGCGATGAACGCGACCGTCGGCTACAACTATATTCGCGGCGAGTTCCTCGGCGAGCCGATCCCGCGATTTGCGGCGGCTCTCGAGGAGGCCTACGCGGCGGGGCTGCTCGGCCGGAACGTTCTCGGCACCGGGGTGGACTTCGACCTGCACATGTTCGTCGGCGCGGGCGCCTACATATGCGGCGAAGAAACGGCGCTGCTCGAGTCGCTCGAAGGCAAGCCGGGAAAGCCGCGATTCAAGCCGCCGTTTCCGGCCAACTTCGGCCTCTACGGCAAGCCGACCACGATCAACAACACCCAGAGCTTCGCATCGGTGCCGTCGATCATGCGCAAGGGCGCGGCGTGGTTTGCCGGGCTCGGCCCCGTCAACTCCGGCGGAACGATGATCTTCTCGGTTTCAGGCCACGTCGCCAAGGGCGGCAACTTCGAACTGCCGCTCGGCATTCCGTTCAAGGACTTGCTTGCCTGCGCAGGCGGCGTATGGAAAGGACGGCGGTTGAAGGCCGTGATTCCGGGTGGTTCCTCGGTGCCGGTCATGCCGGCCGAGGCGATCCTGCCTGTGAACATGGATTACGACTCGCTGAAGAAGGCCGGCTCCTCGCTCGGCACCGGCGCGGTTATCGTGATGGACGAGTCGACGTGCATGGTCGCGGCGCTCGAGCGGCTGTCGCGGTTCTACATGTCCGAGTCCTGCGGTCAGTGCACGCCGTGCCGCGAGGGCACCGGTTGGCTGGACCGTGTATTGAAGCGCATCCTCGCGGGCGAGGGGCGCCAAGAAGACGTCAACATGCTGGTCGACGTGGCGAACCGCATCGAGGGGCATACCATCTGCGCGCTCGGTGATGCCGCCGCCTGGCCGGTGCAGAGCTTCGTGAAACACTTCCGGCATGAATTCGAATACATGGTCGAGCACGGCGGGCGCTCGATCGTCGCGGCGCAAGCCGCCGCGGCCGCATGAGCATGATCGAGAGCGAACGATGAGCGAAGAACTGGTCAACATCGAAGTCAACGGCGTTCCGCTCAAGGCCCGCAAGGGCCAGATGATCATGCAGGTCACCGATCCGGCGAACATCTACATCCCGCGGTTCTGCTATCACGACAAGCTGTCGGTGGCGGCGAATTGCCGGATGTGTCTGGTCGAGGTGGAGAAGGCGCCGAAACCGTTGCCGGCGTGCGCGACACCGGTCGCCGAAGGCATGAAGATCTTCACGAAGTCGCCAAAGGCGGTCGCC
>JABEVI010000198.1 GCA_013044085.1 Steroidobacteraceae bacterium | reverse complement strand
TGGTCGAAGTGCTGGTCGCGCTGGTCATCGTCGCGCTCGGCCTCGCCGCCCTGATGACGACCATCGGCAGCGCCGCCGACACGAGCGGCTATCTGCGCGACAAGACCCTCGCGCAATGGATCGCGATGAACCGCATCGCCGCCGTGCGCCTGAACCTGCAAAAGACTGCGGTATCCGGCAACAAGGGCGAGCTGCGCTACGCGAAGCGCCATTGGCACTACGACACGCGCTACTACAACACAAGCATCCCGACCATGCGGCGTATCGTCGTGCGCGTCTGGCCGGGAAGGAAGAAAAAGGCGAAGGCCAGCCCGCTCGCCGAAGCGATCGGTTTCCTCGGTGCCGACGTCGCGGCGCCGGGCAGTTCCAACGCCGTCGATTGGACCGTCGGCAGCGTGCCGCCGACGGCCGCGCAGACGGGTACGGGCGGCCAAAGCACGGCCCCGATCCAGAACGTGCAGCCCTCCCCGGCGGGAACGCCATGAACCGGCCGGGGAAAGTCGCACCGCGCATCCGGCCCGCCGGCTTCACCCTGATCGAGATTCTGGTCGCGATGCTGATCCTCGCGATCATGTCCGGCCTTGCGTACGGCACCTATCGGGAGGCGCGCATCTCGGCCGAGCGCACCGAGACCGCACTGAAGCGCACACGCCAGATCGAGTTCGGCATGCGCATCATGGTGCAGGATTTCTCGCAAATCGTGCCGCGCCCGATCCGCGACCCGCTCGGCCAGACACGCATACCGTGTCTCATCGGCGGCACCGGCGACACGGATCTGGTGGAAATGACCCGCGACGGCTGGTCGAACACCGCCGGGGAACAGCGCAGCACGCTGCAACGGGTCAGCTATCAACTGGTCGGAACCGTGCTCAAACGCAGCTATTTCACCGTGCTCGATCCGACCAGCAACGATAAGCCGATCGTACAAAACCTCCTGCACGGGGTGACCGGCGTACAGATCAGATACCTCGACATGAACCAGAACTGGAGCGTGCAATGGCCGCCGGCGGGCCTGCCGCAGAGCGAACAATGGACGTATCGCCCGGCCGCGGTCGAGATCATCATCAAGTTCAAGGACTGGGGCCGGATCCGCCGTCTCGTCGAGGTCGCCGGATGAGGCCCGCCGCCGCCCGCCGACAACGCGGTGTCGCGATGATCATCGCGCTCGTGATCGTCGCCCTGGCGACCGTGCTCGCGTGGAAAGTCGGCTTCGACAGCTTTCTGGAGCGTCAGCGCACGCTCGCGATCCTCTCGGTCGAGCAGGCGATGCAATTCGGGCTTGGCGCCGAGGCGCTGGCCGCCGACGTGTTGTCACGGCAATTGCAGCAGACTCCGCAGGTCAACCTCGCGCAGCCGTGGGCGCAAGCCTCGCCCGCCATTCCGATCACGCCCGCAGAGGCCGCCGACGGCCCACCGATCGGCACGCTGCAAGGAAGCATCCAGGACATGGATGGACGTTTCAACCTCAACAACCTCGGCCATCTGTTGCCGAACGGCACCGAGGACCCGGCCCCTCTGCTGTTGTTTCAACGTCTGCTGGTCGCGGCGCATCTCGAGCCGAAGTGGGCCGGGATCGCCCGTGACTGGATCGACGCGGACCACACGCCAAGTCAGCCCTACGGGGCCGAGGATGATGTCTACACCCGGCTGACCCCGCCTTACTGGACCGGCAACTGGCCTATGACGAGTCCGACCGAACTAATGGCGCTGCCCGGCTTCGGTCGCAATCGCTACCTCGCGATCGAACCGTACGTCACCGCACTGCCGACGGCGATCGCCAAGATCAACATTTGCACCGCCCCGGCGCTGGTGCTCGACAGTCTCGCGAATCTTCCCGGCGAGTACTCGAGCGATCCGTCGGCACTGACGGCGGGCCGCAAGAGCGGTTGTTTTCCCGACCTCAGCACCTTCCAGGCGACCGTCGGCCCGGCGACCTGGGCCCAGATCCAAAACATGGTCACGGATCAAGGCTCGTATTTTCGCCTGACCACACGGGTGAGGCTTGGCACCGCGGAGTTCACCTTGTACAGTCTTTTGCAGCGCGGAAGCGACGGCAAGGTCGTGCCGCTGCTGCGCAGCTTTGGAACTCTCTAATCGCCATGCCGCAAACTCTGCTCATCCGCCTCCCCGCACCGGGTCAGACCGACACCGAATGGTCGGTCCTCGACGAGTCCGGCACGGCGAACGGCCCGTCGCAACACGGCCCGCTCGGCCAGGCCGCGACGGCCGGCGCCGGCATGAAAGTGATCGCCCTCGCGCCGGCAACCCAGGTGCTGCTCGCGAGCCCGGAACTGCCGCCGGGCAATGGCCAGAAGTTGGCGCAAGCGGTTCCGTTCGCAATGGAGGAGAGTCTGAGCGAGGACGTCGAGCGTCTGAGCTTCTCCATCGGACGGCGCGCAGCGAACGGCACGACGCCCGTCGCGGTCGTCGCCCGCGAGACTCTGCGGGCGTGGATCCTGGATCTGCGGACCGCCGGACTCGAACCTCAGGCCCTGTATGCCGACATTTCGCTGCTACCCGACAATCCCGGCCAAACGGTGCTGTGGCTGGAACAGGATCGGCTCGCCGTGCGCCGCCCCGGCGGGCATCCCTTCCTGGTCGAAGCGGCGCCGCTCGCCGAGGCCCTGACGATTTGCGGCCTCATCGCCGATGCGAGCGCCGAGCAGGCCGATCCGCAACCGATGAACAGCGCGATCTTGTATTTGACCCGTGAAGACTGGGACCGCACGCAGGCCGAGGTCGAGCTGCTCCTGCCGAAATTCGAGACGCTGCGGGTGCAGTTGTTGGCCGATGGCGCGCTGCCCTGGCTCGCGCGCTCACTACCGGCGCGTGACGCGGTGAACCTGCTGCAGGGCGAATTCGCGCGCACTCCACCGTACGTGGACCGCTGGCGCGAGTGGCGGGTCGCGGTGTTCCTCGGGATCGGACTGCTCGGCGCACACGTCGCAACCCAGGCGATCGAGATCCACGTGGCGCATCGACAGAGCGCGCATGCCGAGCGGCAGATCGCCCGCATCTACGCATCGACGATGCCGACCGAGCCGATGCGCGATGCACGGCGCCAGATGCAGGCGCGTCTGCAGCTGATCCGCGCATCGGCAACCGGCCCGCAGGTGTTCCTGCGGACGATGCAGGCGCTGGCCACGACGATCCACCAGAGCGCGCAAACTCAGCTTCAGTCCTTCGCCTTCCGCAAGAACATGCTCGATCTCACCATTGCCGCCAAGAACGTCGAGGAACTCGCGCAGCTTTCGCAGTCTCTGGACAAGCAAGGCTATCGCACCGACATCCAGTCATCGATGCCCGCCAAGGACGGGCTGGTGGCGCATCTTCGGGTTCGCGGACCCGGCGACGCAGGCGCGCGATGAGGGAGGCTCTTCAATCCTGGTTCGCCGGGCTCGAGCTGCGGGAGCGGCGCGTGCTGGTCGGGGGCGCCATCCTGGTCGCGGTCCTGATCCTGGTGGGCGGCTTGCTCCTGCCGATGAATGCCGCGGTCACGGCCGCAATGCGCCAGAGCAAGCAGCGCCGCGCGGACCTGGCTTGGATGCGGGCGAATGCTCCGGAAATTCGCGCCGGTGCGGCGCGCGTGCGCGTCCCGAGCAACGAACCGGCGCTCGTGCTGATCGACCGCACCGCACAGGATGCGGGTCTGGCCGCGGCGCTACGCGGCACACAACCCTCCGGCACCGGCGAGGTGCGAGTGCAGCTCCAGGCGGCGCCATTCGACGCCTTGATGCTCTGGCTCGCGACTCTCGACCAACGCTACGGCCTCTCGGTCGAATCGATCAACGTCGATCGCGGCACACGCACCGGCACCGTCGATGCCAACGTCATTTTCGCCCGCGCAGACGGCGCATGAAGTACTGGACCTTGGTCCCCGCCGCGTTGCTGATCGCCGCCGGGGTGTTGTTGGCCAGGCTGCCGGCGGCGGTGATCAAGCACTTCGTACCGCCGTTCGTACAGCTCGGCGATCTGTCCGGGAGCATCTGGCACGGTGTCGCCGGCCGGGTCGCGATCGGCGGCAGCAATGCCGGCGCGGTCGAGTGGCGGCTGCATCCGCTCGACCTGATACGCGGCACGGCCGACGTGGACGCCCACTGGGTCGATCACCGGATCTCGCTGCGGGCGAACGCACGCATCCGCCCGGGCGGACTGAGCGCCGATGCGATCCGCGGCACCGTCCCGATCACCGATCTGGCCGCGTTCGGCGTGGCGCCCGGCTGGCGCGGTACGGCCCACCTGGATCTGAGTCATCTGAAAACCGACTACACCCGCATCGAGACGATCGAGGGCAGCCTGCGTCTCTCACAGCTCTCATCGTCCCTCATTGCCGGTGGCGCGCCGCTCGGCGACTATCTGGTGCGCTTCGATGGTGGCGCTGCTCTGCGGGCGAGGGTGCGGGACACGGGCGGCCCGCTGCGCCTGCGCGCGACCGCGACCATCGATTCGAGCGCCGGCCGCGGTACCATCTCCGGGACCCTGCGCGCGCGGACCGGGGCTGCGCCCGCGCTTGCGTCCGTGGTCGATCAAATGGCGCAATTGCGTGGTCGCGACGCCACCGGCGCGGTGCCCGTCGATCTCGAATTCACCTATTGAGGACGGCGTCGGCCGACCACTCGCGCCACGCACCCATCAGGGGGAAATACAGTCCGATGCGCACCGGCTCGGGCCCAAGCCGGCCGGCGAGCTCGGCGTAGCGGTTCATTTGCGGCCGGTAACGATCGACCTCGCGGTCGAGAAAGGCCTGCAGGCCGCCGCCCTGGTGCTCACTGGTCTTATAGTCGATGACCCAGCGCACACCCTGCTCATCGATGAAAGACCGGTCGAAGACCCCATGGACGAGTTCGCCGTTGCAGACGCCGGACCAGGCCCGTTCGCGCATATCCTCGCGCCGCCCGGCCTCGAGGATCCATCGGCCGCGCGGGTCGGTGCACGCGGTCACGAGCGCCGCGACGACGCGCCCGCCAGCCGCGCCGAGCCAGGCTGATGGCACCCCCCGGGAACTCAGCCATCGCCGGAATTCAGGCTCGCGCTCGCGCAGACTCCCCGGGTCGCAGCGGCGCAGATCGAGCCGCTGCAACTGCGCATGCACGAGCGTGCCGACCTGTCGGGCGGTCTCGCCGACCCAATCGAAGGGCGGCCGCGATTCGCGCGCGGACGTGGCGGTCGATTCCGCAAGCACCTCGGGCGGCACCGGCCAGGCGGGCGGACTCCATCCCGCCGGCATGCGCCGCAAACCCTCCCGCGCCGCCGTTCCGGGCACCAGCGCATCAGCGCTCACCGAAAATTGCCCACCGGCGACCGGCCACAAAGCCGCGAGCAGACTGCCCGTGCGCGGTGGCTTGGCCGGAGTCTCGCCCCGCTCATCGGCCATCACGGCCGACAGACAAAGCTCGCGCTTCGCGCGCGTGCAGGCGACGTACAACAATCGTTCCGCCTCCAGATCGGCCCCATCGCGCGCTTGGGCGCGCAGAAAGTCGAACAAGGGATCACCGGCGGCGCCGACCGCCGGGCGCGATGCCATGATCATGGCATCGCGCCCCGAGCGTGCGAATTGCAGGGACAGCAGAAACTCATCCTCGCGATGCACGACCGCCCGATCGAGTCCGGGCAGGACGACGAGGTCGAACTCAAGACCTTTGGCCTTGTGAATCGTCATGATCTCCACGGCGGCCGGGACGGCATCGCGCGCATACAGGTTCGCGAACTCGCCGGCGAGATCCGCCGGATCGGGCAGGCCGCGCCGCTCCAGATCCCGAAAACGCGCGAAGGCCGCGGCGGCATCCGCGAGGTCCGACTCCTCGTGCGCGCAGGCCGGACCGCCGAGCGCTAGCCAGCAGCGCTCGAGCCAACGGCACAGGCCCGTTTGGGTGCGCGCCGCGAACGCCTCGCGAAACACCTCGCGAACGCGCTCGCTGCGAGCGCGCCCATCGGCACTGAGCATCGAAAGCACCCGCACATCCTCGAGTGCCTGCCAGATCGTCGGCGCCTCACGACCGAGTGTCA
>JABEVI010000197.1 GCA_013044085.1 Steroidobacteraceae bacterium | reverse complement strand
CAGGCCCTCGAGGGCCTGCGGTGCGGTGCCTTCGACCAGTCGCAGGTGGGGTACACCGAACGCAGCGGCATTGCGGCGCACTCGTGCCGCGCGCTCGGCATGCTGCTCGATGGCCGTCGCGCTCAGGGACGGGTCGGCGAGCAGCCACTCGATCGCCACCGAGCCGGACCCGGCGCCGATGTCCCAGAGGTGTTCGCCGCGCCGAGGTGCGAGTGCCGACAGGGTCAAAGCGCGAATTTCGCGCTTGGTCAGCTGTCCGTCATGTTCGAACCATGCATCGTCCAAGCCGGCGGCGCGCGCAAGAATGCGTGCGCCGACATCCGCCTCAACCTCGATGGCAACCGTGTTGAGCGGGTCGATGGCGTCGAGCGTGAAGGTGTCCGCGCGCGCGGTGCGAATTCGCTCGCGCGGCCCGGCCAAGGATTCGAGCACGGTAAGTCGCGAGCCACCGAAGCCGATCCGGCACAACAGATCCGCCAATGCTGACGGCGCCTGCTCGTCGGACGTGAGCACCAGAATTTTCGCGCCGGGGTGCAGATGCGGGCGGATCAAATCGGTCGAACGGCCGCACAGCGACAGCAGGATGGTCTGCGGGAGAGGCCAGAGCAGGCGCGCCGCCGCCAGGCTGAACGCTGAGGGCGCGGGCACCGTCCACGCTTCCTCGCTCGAGACGTGCGCCGACAGCAGGCTGCCGACGCCATGCAGAAACGGGTCTCCGGAAGCCAGTACGCAGACGTCGCGACCGCGGTTTGCCAGGATCTCGGCGACCGATCGGTCGAAGGGGCTCGCCCAGGGCCGGGAGGTGCCGCGAATCAAGGCTGCCGCGAGCGCAAGATGGCGGGTGCCGCCGAAAACGATCTCCGCGGATCGAATCAATTCGCTGCCGATGGGGTTCAATCCCTCGATGCCATCCTCCCCGATTCCGACGATGGACAACCAGCGTCGCTTTGCGGCAGGCTGCTGCTCTGTCCGTTCAGTAAGTGACATGAGTCGACATATCCTGATTCTCGGAGGGACGACGGAAGCCCGGCAGCTCGCTGAATGTCTCGCGGGACGCCATGACGTCGCCGCGACCTTGTCGCTCGCGGGCCGCACGACGGCTCCCTTGGCCCAGCCCGTGCCGGTACGCAGCGGCGGATTCGGAGGGATCGACGGGCTGGCGCGCCATCTGCGGGAGCACCAGATCCGTGTATTGATCGATGCGACGCATCCGTATGCGCAGAAGATCTCCGCACACGCGGTCGCCGCTGCCGCGCTGACCGACACGCCGATGCTTGCCTTGCGGCGCCCGCCATGGCGTCCGATACCCGGCGACCGATGGGTCGAGGTTCAGAGCGCCGAGGATGCGGTATCGCACCTCGGGACCGAGCCGCAGAACGTGTTTCTCGCGCTTGGCCGGCAGGAAATTGCGCCGTTTTCCCGGGCTCCGCAGCACCGATATCTCATTCGCAGCGTCGAACCCATCGACCCGCCGCTCGCCGTGCCCTACGCGCGATACCTCCGGGGACGCGGCCCGTTCAGCGAGCACGATGATCGCGCCTTGCTGCTCGCGCACGCCGTCAACATCGTTGTCGCCAAGAACAGCGGTGGCACGGCCACCTACGGCAAGATCGCCGCCGCACGCAGCCTCGGCATACCGGTGTTGCTGCTGCGGCGGCCGCACGGACCGCCGGCGCAATGCGCGGCGACGGTCGGCGAGGCGATTGCGTGGCTCGATCATGCGCTCGCAGCTGCCAGAGATCGCGGCGTGTAAACCAAGGTGGGCTGATTGGGTCTTGTCAGGATGCGTGTCTCAGTCGATCCGACGATGATGCAGGTCGCCATGTCGGCCTCGGCCCCCTTGGCCGCCGCCAAGGTGGTGAGCTGAATGCGTTCATCCGGGCGACCGACGGCCCGCCCGAACACAACCACCGTGGTACCCGGTAGATGCTCGCGCAGCGTCTCGAAGGCCCGATCGAGTTGCCATGGCCGGGCGCGCGAAATCGGGTTGTAGAGCGCCATGACGAAGCCCGCGGCGGCGGCCGCTTGCAAACGCCGCTCGATGACGGACCAGGGTTTCAAGTTATCCGAGAGCGACATGGCGCAAAAATCGTGACCCAACGGCGCCCCAACGCGGGCGGCGACGGCGAGCATGCTGGTGACGCCCGGGACGATCGACAGCTCCAGGTCCCGCCATGCGGCCGGCCCGTGTTCGAGCGCTTCGCAAACCGCCGCCGCCATGGCGAAAACCCCGGGGTCGCCGCCGGATACGACTGCGGCATGGGCGCCGCGGGCGGCCTCTGACAAGGCCCTGGAGGCCCGATCGACTTCTTGCCGATTATCCGATGCCTCGCGGCGTTGGCCCGCGCGCAGAGGAACCCGGTCGATATAAGGCTGGTAGCCGAAGATGACGTCGGCAGTTTGCAGAGCGACGTCCGCTTCGCGTGTCAGTTGATCGGCATTCCCGGGCCCGAGGCCGATCACCGTCAGTTTCCCGGTCATGGCTTGCACCATCGGCCCGCGACCAGGATGATCGCGAAGTATGGCGCCGAGTCGTCGTCTTTGTCGGCGAGCGGCATGAATCGCTCCTGCGGCGTCGTGCCGCGCTCGACATAGATCGCATCCCCAAGGCGGTCCGCCGCGATCAAGGCGCGGCGCACCTTCGATAAATTCCGGCCGACCTTCATGACGACACTCGGATCGCTTTGGCGGAAGCGGCGCACGAGTTCCGCCTCATCCAAGGTGCCCGGCAGCACCGTCAGCACATCGTCTCCCTGCGTGATGGGCAGGCCGGCCGCCGACCAACAACCCGACATGCCGGTGACGCCGGGAATCACCCGTGTGGGGAAGCGCTTCATCAAGCGTATGTGTAAATGCATGTACGACCCGTAAAACAGCGGGTCACCTTCCGACAGAACAGCAACCGTCCTGCCGGCGGCGAGATGCCCGGCGACCGTGTCCGCCGCGGCATCGAAGAATTCCTGGATCGTCGATCGGTAGGCTGGGTCGGCGGTGGGTGTTTCGGTCGTCAGCGGGTAGGGAAGCGGAAGTTCGAGCAACCCCGGCCGAAAAAATTGCGCGGCAGTTGCGCGCGCGTGACTCGCGTTGCCGTCCTTGCAGAAGTGCGCCACCACGTCCGCGCTTTGCAGGGCGCGCACGGCTTTCACGGTCAACAACTCCGGATCGCCCGGCCCGACGCCGACGCCGATGAGTTCGCCGTTGGTGTTCATAGTCCAGCCCTCGCCAGGCCGTTGATCGCCCCCGCGGTCATGGCGCTGCCGCCGGCCCGTCCGCGCACCGCGATGAACGGCACTCCTCGAGGATTGGCGATGAGCGCCTCTTTCGATTCGGCGGCGCCGACGAAGCCGACGGGTATCCCCAGGATCGCCGCCGGCCGTGGCGCCCCGGCGTCGAGCATCTCGAGCAACCGAAACAATGAGGTCGGGGCGTTGCCGATCGCGACCACCGAGCCTGCTAGTCGATCCGCCCATAGCTCCATCGCGGCGGCTGAGCGCGTCGTTCCCAGTCTCTTCGCGAGCGCCGGCACGCCCGGGTCGCGAAGGGTGCAAATCACCGCATTGCCCGCCGGCAGGCGCTCACGTGTCACGCCGTGGCTCACCATTTCCGAATCGCACAGTATGGCCGCTCCGGCGCGCAGCGCTTCGCGCGCGCTCGTCACGACCCCGGCCCCGAACACGATGTCTTTCGCGACCTCGACCAGGCCGCAGGCATGAATCATTCTGACCGCGACGTCCGCCTCGGCGTCCGAGAACCCGGATAGATCGGCTTCCGACCGAATGATGGAAAAAGAGTTCTCATAAATGGCGCGGCCGTCGCGCAGATAGGGATGATCAGTCACGCGCGGCCTCTCCGCCCATGGCCTCGATCATGCCCTTTGCGCCGATTCGTGCGATGGTGTCTGCGCTGTGCTCGCGCACGGCAGTTGATCGGCGGCTCGCGCCCAGTTTTTGCATGCCGGAAATGAAGTTCTCGGCCGAAATCCTGCCGTGCGGATTATCACCGGCCCGACCGCGCACGACGAGGCCGTCGGCGCCGACCAGGGTCAGCGCGGCGGGGCCCGGATGCGCACAGCCCTTTTTGCAACCCGATAAATGGATGCTCACCGAGCCGTCGAGAAACGAGCCGGCGGTACGCGCGACCAGCGCGGCCAACCGTCGCGTCTCGAGGGTCGCGGACCCGCAGGCTGGCGCGCCGGCACAGGCGATGACTTGCCGGCGCACGTCCTCGGGGTTCACGATGAAGCCTGCGGCGGCGGCGGCGTCGGCGAACTCGTCCGTGGCGCTTGCGGTCAAGCCGACCGCCAGGATCGCCCGCCCCGGGGATGGCTGGATCGAGGCGGCGCCGCAGCGTGCAGCGGCCTGCGCAAGTCGCGCGAGTGTCGTTGAGTCCCCGTAGCCGAACGCGAGTGAGACGCCGCGCGCGACCTGTCCGTCTTTCAAAGCGTGCGTGCCGACCGGATCGGCGGCTTGTCTCGGCTCGGGAGGCGGTCCCTCGAGAAGCAAATCGGCGAGCGATGCGCGCAGCGAACCGAAGGCGGCGTGACGCGCCAAATCCCGTCCCCTGGCGACCGGACCGAGTTCGGCAAGCCCGGCCAAGGTCTTGACGACGGCCTCGACCGCGTGTGCCGGCTCCACCCAGCCCAGACCGGTCGCGGAAGCGGTATCGCCGCCGAGCGCCAGGTGCATCCGGTCGCCGTCGCCCACCCGCACCCGGACGTCGGCCGAGAGGGCATCCGAGTGCAGCGCGCCGCCCCCGTCGATCAGCACCGACACTTTGGGGCTCAGCGATCGCGCCACGTCATGAAGCGCGAACCGCGCGCGCAGCGCCGCCGCAAAGCCACGTGCATCCGTGCGCTCGTGCGTGCTCAACCCGAGAAGCGGGGACGTCAGAATGCTCGGGCGTAGCTCGGCCGCGAGCCCGAGATCGGTGAGCGCTTGCGCAAACGCACCGGCCGTTTCCTCCGAGAGCCCCCGCACCTGCAGACTGCCCCGCTGGGTCACTTCCATGATCCCGTTTCCATGCCGCGCGCTGGCGGCGCAGAGTGCAATCCACCGCTCGATGCCGATCGGTTCGGTCGGCGCGAGACGGGCGAGCAGGCCGTCTCCCGTGGACATCGGCTCGGCGATTCCAGGACACGCGCCACGCCGCATTTCGCTCACGTGGCATCCTCGATGAAACCGGGCGGCGGCACTCGTGCAATAAGGCCGCGTTTCAAGGCCTCCGGCCGACCACGCCACGGCATGATCCCATCGGTGGCTTGCGCGAGCAGCCGTGCCCCGGCGATCAGCGATGGCCCATCGCGCGTTGACTCGAGATTGCCGAAGACATAGGTCCAGGAGTCGTCACCGCGGATCGCGGCGCTCGCTCCGTGTCCGCAATTGCCGAGGCAGCGCACGCGTTTGACCAAGACGTCGGCTGCATCCGCGGCCGCGGATGCGGTCGCCTCAGCCAGCGCGAGGCCGGCGCACGGCTCTTCGGCCCGGTCCGCGCCGGTCCGGCAGGTCACGCACACCCAGATAGTGGAACGGCCGGTCGGTGGCCCGATGATCGTCACCCGCGCAATTCCCCCACGAGACTGTCCGGGGTGCGGGGTCGGCGGAATTCGGTTGACGCCGATTCCCGCGCAGTCGAGACGGACTCGACCGTTACCGAGGCACCCCGCCCGGCACGCGACCAAATCGGATGGCAGGTCTCCTGGCTCGCGGGTCAATGCAGCTCGCCGCCTTCCCGACCCGTCGATGTTTCGACCGGTATCAGTGGCTTGTGGCGCGCGCTCTCCGCTCACAGTTGCGGGGGCAGCCGTGGAATAGCGTCATCGCCCGGCATCGGGCTCGACACGTACCACATTCCCTCATCAGCTCTCCCTTACCGGGAGAGACCATCACGCGGTACAGTACAGCGGTACGCCGCGAGCTTGTCAATGGACTCTTGCGGCCGGCGCGGCAGGAATGGCGGCTATTGTTGTGGTCGCCTTTATGCCGTACCCTCGGCCGAGCTGTCAGGTGCTCAGTTCCAACCTGCGAGTTGGCGAGTGAAACGGGAAACCGGTGCGGGCGCGTTCATCGCGCACAATGCCGGTGCTGCCCCCGCAACGGTAAGCGAAGCGCGTCATGAGTTTTGGCGATGCGCGTGCGCGAGTCCGGAGACCGGCCTGTCAGCGATTAGCGGATACCTTCGCGGTGGGCGAATGGGGCTATGTGCCGAAAACCCGGCGGTGCTTTTCGTACCGCCCATCGTGGGCCCGCAAGCGAAGGCGTTATTACGCCCGATGTGTGCATCAAGGCCAGCGATCATGACGAAAATCGACGAACCCACCGGCGGCGACCTCGACGGCTATGCGGAGCGGATGCAGCGGCGAAAAGTCATACAGGATCGCCGCATCGCGCAAACCGTCACCGATCGTGGACTCGTGATCGTCCACACGGGGGCGGGCAAGGGCAAGACGACCGCCGCTTTGGGCATGGTGTTGCGCAGTCTGGGTCACGGGTATCGCGTGGCCATCGTGCAATTCATCAAGGGAGCCTGGGAACCGGCGGAAAAGAAGGCGTTCGAGCCTTGGGGAAGCCAGCTGCAATTTCACGCAACGGGCGAGGGGTTCACCTGGGAAACCCGGGACAAGGCCCGTGACACGCGGATGGCACAAGCCGGGTGGGAGGTCGCCGTGCGCTATCTCGCGGACGCCGAGTTTCGGCTCGTCTTGTTGGATGAGATCAACATCGCGTTGAAGAAGGGCTATTTATCCATCGCGCAGGTGCTGAGCGGCATCGATCAGCGACCGCCCATGACCCACGTGGTGCTCACGGGACGCAATGCACCGGACGAGCTGATCGAACGCGCGGATCTGGTGACGGAGATGAGCCTCGTCAAGCATCCGTTGAAGCTGCAGAGGATTCGCGCACAAGCCGGCATCGAGTATTGATGGTGCGTGCGAAATTAAATGCCCGATCCTAGTCGTTCCATGGCCGCGCGAATTCGCCTCCTGATCGCGTCGTCCGCCGTCGATGAGGCCGGCTGGGCCGACTGGCAGGCTGCGCGCCATACAAGTCGATACGCATCGCAGATCGTGCTGCAGCGTGTCGCGCGTCAGCAGCGCGCGGTTGAAGCCGTCGATGTCGGCATCGGCTACGGCGAGAAGCTGTGCTGGTTCGGGCCCATCGACGATGCCGACAGACGTCGTTCGATCATCGAGTATGCCGGCCTGGTGCTCGAGGCGGACGGTTTCGCACCTCCGTGTCCGGAGCTGGCAAAGCTCGCGCGGGCCGAGGCGGCTGCGCAGGCGCCCGTCGGAGCGGCCACGGCGGTGGACGGAATCGTTTTCCTCTCGCACGCGGACACCGATCTGCTGGCGATCGAACGTGCGCGCCTGAATTTGCCGCCGGACTTTCCGTCGATCGCCAGTCATTCCCTCATCGGGCTGGCGACGCAAGAGCGGCTTATGGCGCAGGTCGGAGCGACGCGCTCACCGCATTTGCTGGTCATCGCCCGGGTGCACGGCGCCGCCGACAGCGTTCCCGGGTTGGCTGAACTGATCAAGCTGGCCGACCAGGAGGGCTGGGGGTTGGTCGTGATCAGCGGTGTCGGCGGCGGTGCCGAATCGCTGCCCCGTAGTGCGAACGTCGGCGCGGATTTGGCCGCGCAATTGACGGCCTATTTCATGTCGGGTGGCGTGGATAACATCACCCAGGCCTTGCGCTATGTCGCTGCCAGTTTTCTCGGAGTGACGATCGCGTTCGATCCACCCCGACCGATGCCTGCGCATGGTCTGTATCATCCGGACCTCTTGGTGACGGAGGTCGCCGAATGGGACAGTTACCGGGTTCACGAACGGCCCACAGCGGTCGTGCTGTTTTACCGGGCGCATGTCTTGAGCGGCAATCTGGCGTTCGTCGATGCGCTCATACGGGCCCTCGAGCAACGCGGCTTTGCCGCGGTCGGGGTGTTCACGAGCACGCTGCGCGATCGTGACGCCAAAGGTGTGCCGACGTCGCTCGGCTTGCTCGGCGCCTTTCCGGATATCGTCGTCAATACCGTCAATTTCCCGCTATTCATGCTCAATTCGCTCGAGCCCGCGCCGGCGGCGGCACGGATCGGTTCGTTCGAATTCGTCGGTGCGCCGCTGGTCCAGGCCATTTGTTGTGGCACGCCCCGGGCGGTGTGGGCCGCATCCGCGCGGGGCCTGAGTTCGACGGAGGCCGCAATCAACGTCGCGTTGCCTGAATGTGACGGCCGCGTGATCTCCGTGCCGATTTCGTTCAAGGAGAATCATCGCTACGTACCCGATCCGCAACGTGTGGCGCGGGTTGCCGATTTCGCGCGGCGCCTGGCGCTCTTGCGCACGACGCCCAACGGCGAGAAGCGCATCGCCATCGTGCTCAGCAATGCCGGCGGCAAGGCCCAACGGGTCGGCGGGGCGGTGGGTCTCGATACGCCTGCATCGCTGCTGCGCTGCCTCGTCGACCTGCGCGCAGCCGGCTACGACGTGGGCGCGCTGCCGGCCTCGGCGGCTGAATTGATGGAGAATCTGCTCGCACGGGGCTGCTACGATGAACGGCATCCGCTGGATCCACTCACGCTGGAACGTATGCCGCGTGCGCGCTATGTGCGCTGGTTCCAGCAGCAATCGGCCGGATTCCAGCAATCCTTGCGCGACGTCTGGGGTGAACCCACGCTCACCGGCGCGACGATCGCGAGGCCATTTTGGCGTGCAGGCAAGCAATCGGCACAGCGCTCGCCGCTGCTCGCCCTCGATGAGCCGCACACCGACTCCGACGATTACCTGTTCAGCGCCCTGCGATTCGGCAAGGTCCTGATCGCCATTCAGCCGCCGCGGGGGTTTGGCTTCGATCCGGAGGCGATCTATCACGCGCCGGACTTGCCTCCGTGCCACCACTACGCGGCCTTCTACCGCTGGCTGGCCGAAGAATTCCAATGCGATGCGATTGTGCACTTCGGCACACATGGCACCCTCGAGTGGCTGCCCGGCAAGAGCGTCGCGATGTCCGCCGACTGCGCGCCCGATGCGCTGCTCGGCGATTCGCCGTTGATCTATCCGTTCGTCATCAACAACCCCGGAGAGGGCGCGCAGGCAAAGCGTCGCACCCATGCGGTCATCATCGATCACCTCGTCCCGCCGCAGACGCATGCCGACACCTATGGGCCGCTGGCCGCGCTCGCGCGCCTGGTCGAGGAATATTATCGTGCGGAAACGCTCGACGCCGCGAAGCTGCCGATACTGCGGCGGCAGATTTGGCAGATGGTGCGCGATGCCAGGCTCGAGGACGATCTCAGACAGATCCGGATGGAACGCCATGGGAACCATACGCACCCGTGGGACGAGCGTGTCGACGAGCAGGGAGTTCCCCGCGCCTTCCAAGGACTGTCGGGGCGGGGCTTTGCGCATTTGATCGAAGATCTGGACGCCTATTTGTGCGATCTGGGGCGCGCGCAAATTCGCGGCGGCCTGCATGTCTTTGGGATGCCTCCCGCGGATGCCGCGCTCGTCGATCTGGTGTTCGCGATTTTGCGCAGCCCGAACGGCGATGTGCCGTCGCTGGTCGACGCGATGGCGTGTATGGCCGGCGTTGATCCCGTGGTGTTGCGGGACCACCCGGGGCTTTGGAAGGAGCCGTTGACGGGGCTTCTGGCGAGTCGATTTGACACGGTTGCGACCGCGGGGCAAATCCGCTCGGCCATCGATGAACTGGCGCGTGACTTTTTGCGCCAGCTGGCGGCACGCGATTTTGCGGTCCCGTCCGTGGAGACGCTCCTTGAGACGCACTATGGCGCGCGCGCGGATTTGGCGGCGATCGCGCGCTTCGTGTGCGAGTCGCTGGTGCCCGATCTGTCCCGCACGACCGATGAAACTCGTCATCTGCTGCGTGCCCTGAGCGGTGGCTACGTGCCGGCCGGACCCTCCGGATCGCCGACTCGCGGGATGGCGCACGTGTTGCCGACGGGCCGCAATTTCTACACGGTGGATCCGCGCGCGCTGCCTACCCCGGCCGCCTGGATGACCGGTATGGCGCTTGCCCGTGAAGTCCTCGCGCGCCATGTCGCGGAACATGGCCGCTGGCCGGAAAACATTGCGCTCAGTATCTGGGGAACGCCGACACTGCGCACCGGCGGGGACGATCTTGCCCAGGCGCTGGCGCTGCTCGGGGTGCGGCCGGTGTGGGAACCACAGTCGCAGGTGGCCCGGGAGTTCGAAGTCATTGCACCGGCCGAACTCGGCCGTCCTCGCATTGACGTGACGTTGCGCGTCAGCGGGTTCTTCCGCGACACCTTCCCCGCGTTGATGAAAATGTTCGACGATGCGGTCCAGTGTGTCCGCGATCTCGACGAGCCCGTGGAGCGGAACTACGTGCGCAAGCATTGTCTGCAGGAGGCCGGCGTGCTCAGAGCCGGGGGGAGCGCCGCGGACGCCGCGCTGCGCCTGGCCTCATATCGTGTCTTCAGTTCAAAGCCCGGCGCGTACGGCACCGGTCTCATGCAACTCATGGATGGCGGCAATTGGCGCGATCGCGATGACCTTGCGCAGTCCGTGCTGGTGTCCGGCGGCTGGGCTTATTCTTCCGAGCGCGCCGACGGGGTCGAGGCGGTCGAGGCGTTCCGGCGCAAGCTCGCGGGGACTGACCTGGTGTTGCAGAACCGGGACAATCTCGAGCAAGATTTATTCGACTCCAGCGACTACTTCGAATTTCAAGGCGGCCTTGTCGCGGCGGTGACGTCCCTGTCGGGCGCCGCCCCGGCCGCCTATTTCGGAGACTCCTCGGACCCCGCGCACCCGGCGGTGCGAACGCTGCAGGGCGAGGCGCTGCGGGTGTATCGCTCGCGCGTCGTGAATCCGAAGTGGCTCGAGGCCATGGCGCGACACGGTTACCGCGGGGGCCTCGAGATGGCGGCAACGGTCGATGCGCTATTCGGCTTTTCGGCGACCGCCGGTATCGTCACCGACTGGATGTTCGAGGGAGTCGCCGAGAGGTTTGCCGACGGCGAGGCGCGGCAATTTCTGCAGCGAGACAACCCGTGGGCGTTGGGCGCCATCGTGGAGCGTTTGCTCGAGGCCGAACAGCGCCAGCTGTGGACGCCAAAAGCCGAGACGCTCGAGAGGCTGCGAGCCGCGTTTCTGGACAGCGAGGCCGGTCTCGAAGATGCCGCGGTGGGTCAACAATGAGGACGATGCTGCCATTTTCCGCGGTCGTCGGCCAGGACGAGCTGAAACTCGCGCTGGTGCTGGTCGCGATCGACCCGACGATCGGGGGCGTACTCATCACGGGCGATCGCGGAACCGCAAAGAGCACCGTCGCCCGTGGCATCGCGGCGCTGTTGCCGCGTACCGGCACCGGTGAGGCGGCGCCATTCGTCGAATTGCCGCTGGGTGCCACCGAGGATCGGCTGGTCGGCTCGCTGGACGTATCGAAGGCTTTGCGGGACGGCATCACGGCGTTGCGCTCCGGCCTGCTCGCGCGCGCCCACGGCGGCGTATTGTACGTGGATGAAGTGAACCTTCTTGCGGATCATCTGGTCGACCTGCTGCTGGACGCGGCCGCCTGCGGCTCGGTCACGATCGAACGTGACGGGGTCTCCGCCACGGAGTCGGCGCAATTCATGCTGATCGGCACGATGAATCCGGAGGAGGGCGAACTGCGGCCGCAGTTCCTCGACCGATTCGGGTTGTGTGTACGTGTCGGCGCACTCGCCGTTCGGGAAACGAGGATCGCGGCACTTCGGCAGCGCCTGCTTTTCGACGATCAACCGCAGAGCGTGCTCGAGGAGACGCTGCCGGCGGAGCAGGCGCTGCGCGCGGGCATTCTGGCGGCACGCGAGCGGCTCGGCATGATCGCAATCACCGATGCGCATCTGGCGGCGGTCGCATCGCAAGCGATCGACGCTCAGCTGGCCGGCATTCGCGGCGACCTTGCCCTCGTCAAGGCGGCCCGCGCGCTGGCCGCATGGGAGGGTGCTCCGGAGATACTCGAAGAGCACATTCGGCGCACCACCGAGTTTGCCTTGAGCCACCGCATGCGGCGCAGGCGCAGCGCCAGCGAATCGCGTCCGTCCGCGGGGAATCCCGGACCGGATCGTCCGGGCGCGCCGAAGTCGGCGCCAAACCCGCCGCCTCGACCCGCGGATCCGGCCCCGCCGCGCAACGACATGCGCCTGGCGACGAACCTGGTCGACCCTGACCAGCCCGGTCGACGCAACTCACAGGCTGTCGCCCCGGGGCGTGTCATCGGCACCTCGGCATTCGACGGCACCGGTACGCTGGCGATTGTCGAGACGCTGACCGCCGCGGTGAACCGTGGCGTGCGCGTGGCCGCGGAGGGCGTGGCGCTCGCGGCCGCCGATCTGCAACAGCACGAGCGCCGGGGTCCTCGCAACAGCCACGTGTTGTTCCTCGTCGATGCGAGCGGCTCGATGGCGGTGCAGCGTCGCCTGAATCTGGCCAAGGCCGCCGCGTTGGGCCTGCTCAACTCGAATTATCAGCGCCGCGACGAGGTGTCTCTGATGACATTTCGCGGTGAAGGCACGGATCTCGTGCTGCCGTTTACACGCCAAGTGGCGAGCATCGAACAGGCGCTCGCGCAGGTGCCGAGCGGCGGTCGAACGCCGCTCGCCAGGGCGTTGCTGGATGCGGCGCAGTTGCTGCGCGCCCGCGAACCCGCACTGCTCGTGCTGCTGACCGATGGACGCGCCAATGTCAGCGTAAACGGCGGCGATCCCTGGGAAGAGTCGCTCGCCGCCTGCGCGTCGTTGCGCGCGGCATGCGCCGGCGCCCTCGTGATCGATTGCGAGCCGGGGCCGGTGACCCTCGGACGTGCGCGGGTGCTGGCCGGCAGCCTCGGCGCCGAGAGTGTCGCGCTCGAGGCCCTGGACGCCGATAATCTGACGCTGCGCATTCGCAAACGCCTTGACGTGCCGTGAGCATCCTATTCGCCCTGTTGATCGACCGGTGGTGGGGCGAGCCCGCATCGGTTTTGCATCCGGTCGTCTGGATGGGGCGCTACCTGGGAGGTCTCGGGGAACGGCTGCCGGACTATCGGCCCGCCGCGGCGTTCGTGCTCGGTGCGGCGTATTGGCTGGCCGGCGCGATCCTTGTCGCGCTTGCCTATGGATATGCCGGCTTCGCGCTCGCGAAGCTGCCGCCATGGCTGGATTCGGTGCTGACGGCCGTGCTGTTGAAGCCGTTGTTTGCCCTGAAGATGCTGCTCGGCGAAGTGGCGGCCGTCGAGGACTCCTTGATGCGCGGGGTCGAACAGGGTCGCGTGCGCCTGAGCCGGATCGTCAGCCGCGACACGACGCGACTCGATTCCGGGGAAATTCGCGAATCCGCCCTGGAATCGCTTGCGGAAAATCTCTCGGACTCGGTGGTCGCGCCGTTGTTTTGGTTCGCTCTCTTCGGTCTTGCGGGCGCGGCCGTGTACCGCTTCGCCAATACCGCGGACGCCATGTGGGGGTATCGGGATCGGCGCGAGTGGTCGGGGAAATTCGCGGCGCGCATGGATGATCTGTTGAACTTGATACCGGCACGACTCACGGCGCTTTTGCTGCTGCTCATGGGCCCGAATCGAATGACCTGGTTGCGGCGGCTGCCGGGTGAGGCGGCACGTACCGCGTCGCCAAATTCCGGGTGGCCGATGGCGGCGCTCGCCTTGTCTCTGGGCGTGAGGTTGCGCAAGCCGGGTGTTTATGAACTCAACGCAGGCGGTCTCGAGCCGTCGGCGACCGATGTCTCGACCGGGTTGCGTCGCGTGGAGAGGACCGCGTGGCTTGCGGCGGGGGTTTTGGCGCTCGCGAGCGTGCGTCACGGCGGGATCGGCCATGCCTGGTATTAGACCGAGCCACGGCGGCACCGATTCGCTGCCGGAGCCGCGCTACGACTTCTCCAGCAATGCGAATCCCGCCGGGCCCTGTCCGTCGGTGCTCGCCGCGGTGCGGAACGCGGATCTGACCCGCTATCCAGATCCCCTGTACGCAAGCTTGCGCGGCACTCTGGCCGCCCATCACCGCACGACGGCGGATCGAATCCTGATCGGTGCCGGCGCGAGCGAACTGATCCTGCGCTTGATCCGCCATCATCAAGGGGCCGTGCAACAACTCGCCCCGACGTTCTCGGAGTACGCCCGCGGCGCGCACCTGTGCAGCCGGCGTCTGCTGTCGATGCACACGCCCGCCGCCTTCTTGCGCGCGCAGGCACGCGAGCCAGGACTCGGGTTCGTATGCTGGCCGAATAATCCGAGCGGCGACCTGTGGCCCTTGGAATTCGTCGCCGAAGCGGCGGCGTCGGGGCCGCTGGTCGTGGATCTCGCGTATGCGCCGTTATGCGGCGAGTCGCGGCTCGCCGCGATTGAAACCGCTTCGCGCGGCGCCTACCGGCTGTATTCACCGAACAAGGCCTTCGGCCTGACCGGCGTGCGCGGCGCGTATCTGGTCGCGCCGCGAATCGATCGGCGACTCGCACACGCCGCACCGAGTTGGGTGATTGGACGCGATGCCGTCGCACTCCTCGAGGCGGCCGTCGAACGGCGCGCGCGCACCTGGCTCGAGCGCAGTCTTGCGCGGATCGAGCGGTGGCGTTCAATGCTCGGCCGTTCCCTGCGCCAAATCGGCCTGCAGGTGCGGGATGGACCGGCCACCTTTTTGTTGGTCAACGTCGGTGACGCGACACGGGTCGCACGGCGATTGCGCGATGAGGGCGTGCGTGTGCGGGACGGCAGCTCGTTCGGCCTGCCGGCATGGATCCGGTTGAGCGCGCAGCCGCCGCGTGCCCAGAGAGCGCTGCTTGCGGCGCTGCAGAGCGCCCTATGACGAGCGCCCGGAACATCCCAAGAGTCGTGATCGCGGGCGCCGCGTCGAATGTCGGCAAGACGACCATCGCGGCCGGGTTGATTGCCGCATTACGCGGCCGCGGTCTGGTGGTCCAAGCCTTCAAATGCGGGCCGGACTATGTCGATCCGAGCTATCACGAGCGCGCCGCGGGACGGCCTTGCCGAAATCTCGACATTTGGATGTTGAATGAGCAACAGCTTCGGGACGGCTTCGCGCGCGCCTGCCGCGATGCGGACGTCGCCGTCATCGAAGGGGTCATGGGCCTGTTCGACGGCGCCAACTGGCACGACGAGCAGGCCTCGACGGCGCAAATCGCCAAACTGCTCGGCGCGCCGGTCCTGCTGGTGGTCGATATTTCCGGCGCGGCACGCAGTGCGGCGGTCCCCGTCCTGGGTTGTCGGCAGTTCGATCCGGAGCTGGCATTGCGAGGCGTCGTCCTGAATTTCGCCGGCTCCGAGGGTCACGCCAACGGCTGCGCGGAGGCGATCCGTTCCATCACCGGGTTGCCGGTGCTCGGATGGTTGCCGCGGGATGCGCACCTGCAAATACCGGAGCGGCATCTGGGCCTCGTGCCCGGCGGCGAACAGCAGGATGCCGAGGTGTTGATCGCCGCGATTGCCGCGCAGGTCGAGCGACGCTTCGATCTTGCGGCGGTGATTGACGTGGCTCGCTCCGCCGAGGCATGGCCGACGAGCACCGAGGCGCCTGCGGTGACCCGGGCGCGTGCTCTGCGGCCGCCCACGATCGCGGTCGCGCGCGATGAGGCCTTTTGCTTCTATTACCCGGAGAATCTCGAGTTGTTGGCCT
>JABEVI010000031.1 GCA_013044085.1 Steroidobacteraceae bacterium | reverse complement strand
GGGGCACGCGATGCTCGGCCTTCGTGTTCAATAAAGCAAATTCGGTGCCACGGTGAATCGCCTCCGCTCTTGGTTATGCTTGGTCGTTACAAATGCAACGGGCGTCACGCGGTAAGTAGTCGAATTGCGCATAATGCCGGGGTCGAGGGTTAGAGTCCTTCTCTCACAACCAATAAATCATGAGCTTACGTTTGAGTTGAGCGTGAGACTAAGAATTCGACTGATGCCACGATACCGGGCATCAGCCGCAAAACCGAGTTTTCGAACACAACGGGGTCGCCGCACCTCCCGACCATCCTTTGCGACTGCGCGAACGACAAACACATGCTCGTTCATCGCTTCCCCTCCTGGTTAGATCGACGACTCCAACATCTCGATCTTGGTGCTACGATGCCGTGCCGGGCAGGGGAAGTCCCTTACATCCGGAACCGGTTCGAAAGCGGGTGATCTTAGCGGTCGCCGAGGTTTCAGTGACGCTCGCGAAAGCGAGGCGCAACCTGTAGCGCGAGCCAGTTGCGCAATTCGGTCAGCTTGATCGACTCATCCTGCATTGACGGCCCCAGTCCGTGCTTCCAATTCAAACGTCGGTCACGTGGATCGTGCATGAGCGAGCGCAATTCGCCGATGAAGGCGTCCCGTTCAGCGTGCGAGGCGAACAACTGCTCCTCGAGCAGTATGTCGCCGTAGCGCAGCGCGGTGGCCGCGATCTCAGCGTAGCTGTATTCAGGATGATATTGAACGCCCCAGCAAGTGCCGCGCCCGTGACGCAGTTCCACAGCCTGCACGCCCATTTCGTTGCACGCCAACACCAGCGCGCCGGGGGGGAGCAACTCCACGTGGTCGCGATGCACCGTGATCGCCTCGAATACCGGCGGTTTGCCGGTGAACATCGGGTGTTGCCGGCCGGCCGCATTCAGTGCGATGCGGCGGCCGAATCCGAATTCACGCCCCAGCGGATTGCGGCGCACGAGGCCGCCGGCCACGGTGACGGCGACCTGCAAGCCCCAGCAGCTACCGAAGAAGGGCACGGCGTTCGCGAACACGGTCCGAACCAGTTCGATCTGGCGCTCGATATGCGCGCCGCCGTCATAGATGTTCAGCGCCGATCCGGTCATCGCCACGCCGTCGTAGTCCGCGATGCAGGCGCCGGCGGGAAAATGCACCTCGCCGTCGGCGGGGCGCACAATGTCACCGGCGACCGCGGCGAGGTCCTGGAGCACCCGCAAGTAGCCCTCGCCCGTGGGCTGGCCGCCGGCCGCCACCTGCTGGTCCCGCGTGGTCGCGCGATTCCCGTCGATGATCAAAATCCGCGGTTCGTTCATCCGGTTCATCCGCGTGCGACGCGGCGCACGCCCATGTCTCCCAGGACGTCGGCGATCGCGGTCACCGCCTTCTTCAAAGTGTCGGGGCCGATCGCGCCGATGCAGCCGACGCGGAAGGTATCGACGGCAGTCAACTTGCCCGGATACAGGATGAATCCGCGGTCGCGCACGCGCCGATAGAAATCGCTGAAGTTGTACGCCGGATCGGGCGGGGAGTGGAAGGTGACGATGATCGGTGCCTGCAGTGCGTCCGGCAAGAACGTCTCGAACCCCAGCGCCCGCATGCCGGATACCAGCGCGGCACAGTTCTCGGAGTAGCGCGCGAGCCGCGCCGCTTGTCCACCCTGCGCCTGGTATTGGTCGATCGCGGTACGCAGGGCGGCAAGAACGTGAGTCGGTGGCGTGAATCGCCACTGACCGGTCTTTTGCATGTACTGCCACTGGTCGAGCAGGTCCATGGCGAGCGAGCAACTGTTTCCGCCGGAGCCCTCCAGGGCGGCCCGTCGCGCAATGACGAAGCCCATGCCGGGCACGCCCTCGAGACATTTCCCCGACGCCGCGATCAGGGCGTCGAAACGCAGGGTCCGAGCATCGATCGGGATGGCTCCATACGAACTCATCGCATCGATGATCAGGCCTCGGCCGTGCTTTTCAACGATCGCCGCGATCTCGGGCAGCGGATTGAGGATGCCCGTGCCGGTCTCGCAATGCACCTGGGCGACGTGCGTGATCGCCGCATCGGCCGTTAATGCGGCTTCGATGCGTGCAGGGTCTGCGGGTTCCTGCTCGCCGTGCGGCAGCACCACGACCTCGCGGCCCAGGTAGCCCATAATCCGCACGATGCGTTTGCAGTAGCTGCCGTTGTCCGGCACCAGCACCTTGCCGTTCCTTGGAACGAGCGTGCCGAGCGCAGCCTCGACGGAGAATGTGCCGCTGCCCTGCAGCGGCACACAGGCATGGTCGCGTTGCGCATTGACGATAGCGAGGAGATCGCCGCAAACCGACGCGGTCAGCGCATTGAACGCACCGTCCCAGGATCCCCAGTCGACCAGCATGGCGGACCTGGTGTCCGCGGAGGTCGTCAAGGGGCCTGGCGTCAAAAGTATTGGGTCCATCGTGAGGTCCTAATTACAGGCGCGAGTGCATGGGTTTGAGATCACGCATTACCAGGGGAGCGAATAAGTCTTCGTGTTGCAGAAACTCTTCATGGCCTCCAATACGCCCTCCTTGTAACCCAGCCCGGAGTCCTTGATGCCTCCGAACGGCGTCAACTCCAGGCGATAGCCCGGAACCTCGCGTACGTTCACGCTGCCGACGTGCAACTCCCGGATGAAGTGGGTGATCAGGTCGAGGCGGTTCGTGCACAGCGACGACGACAGGCCGTAGGCGGTGCCGTTCGCGATGCGGATCGCTTCGTCTACGGTTTTGAAGCGGATTACCGGGGAGACCGGGCCGAAGGTCTCATGTCGCACGACCGTCATGTCGGGCGTTACCCCGTCGAGCACGGTCGGCGAGTACAGGGCGCCGCGACGGATGTTGCCGATCAGGAGCCTCGCGCCCCGCGCCACGGCTTCATTGACGATCGTCTCGAATCGCCGGGCCGACGGCTCGTCAATCACCGTTCCCATGTCCATCGCGGGATCGAACGGATCGCCGTACTTGACTGCGCGCGTCTTCTCCACGAGCAGGTCCACGAAGCGATCGGCCACGCTTTCATGAACGAGCATGCGCTTTACGGCCGTGCATCGCTGGCCCGAGTTTTTGTACGAACCGCTCGCCGCGAGCGTTGCCGCCTCCTCCATATCGGCATCCTCGAGCACGATGATCGGATCGTTACCGCCGAGTTCCAGTACCTGACGCTTGTACACCGCTTTGGCGGCGATGAACTTGCCGATCGACACGCCGCCGGTGAAGCTGACCAGGTCGACATCCGCGCTGGTCAGCAACTCATCGGCGATTTCACCCGGGTCACCCGTCAGCACCGACAACATTTCCGGCGGCAACCCTGCGTCATAGAGGACGTCCGCAAGCGCGTAGGCGGTCAGCGGGGTCTTCTCGCTCGGCTTGAGCACGACGCGATTATTGGTGGCCACCGCGGGCGCCACTTTGTGAATCACCTGGTTCAGCGGATGGTTGAACGGAGTGATCGCGGTGATCGCGCCTTGCAGCGGTTCCTTCAGTGTGTAGACCTTGCGGTTCTTGCCGTGGGCGGTGAGGTCGCACGAGAATATTTCGCCGTCGTCGACCAAGGCCTGATTGGCGGCAAACAACAGTACGTCCGAGGCGCGGCCGACCTCGTAGCGCGAATCTTTCAGGCAGAGCCCCGATTCGAGTGTGATCAGATGCGCGAGCTCATCGCGCCGGGAAGCAATGATGGCGCCGGCCGTCATGAGGATTTTGTAACGGTCGTGGCGCGTGAGCGTCGAGCGGTGGCTGCGCGCAATTTCCAATGCGCGTTTGACATCGTCGAGAGTGGCCTTTGGAACGGTACCGACCAGTTCGCCGCTGTAGGGATGCCGAACCTCTATGACCCGGTCGCGTGACACTTTTTTGCCCGCGATCCGCAGCGATTCGCGAATCACCGCGCGCGGCGGGGAGGGGATCGTGCTGGTGGACATCGGATAATCCTACGGAGAGCGGGTCGTGAGATTCAGGCCGAGGTCGAACGCGTCGAAGTTGCGCCAACGGCGGGTCGCGGGCTGTTCGACGACCCCGCGATTGACGAGCAGCGGCACCTTCTGTTCCGACAAACCGCCGTGTGAGCGTAGTGGAACGTCGAGCCCGGAAAGGTCGTGCCGGGCACGGCTGGTGCCGATGACCGTGTCCATCCGTGACACGACCACGAGGTCGCCGATACGGTCCGGCGGCAGTTCGAAGCGCGCGGCGGCCTCGGCACGCGGCAGCACCGCTTCGATACCGGGCAGCGCCGCGATCCGCCCGGCCACTCCGCCCAGGGAGTCGGGACCGTGCAGGTATACGAGCGCGAAGGACCCGAGCGCGCCGTGGTGAACGACATAGGGGTCGGTGATCGGCAGGATCACCCGGGCCTGGTCTTTGCCGATCCAATCGTCGAGCAGGTCCTGCAGGTAAATCACGTTCGGCCGGCCGTCCAATCCGTGTTTGGCATTCATGCCGTGGTCCGCGGTGAGGACAATCGTGGCCCCGAGTTCCCCGAATCGCGCAAGATTCCGGTCCATCATTGCGTAGAAAGCATTCGCCGCCGACGTGCCGGGGGCGGCTTTGTGCTGGATATAGTCGGTCGTGGACAGGTACATCAGATCCGGACGCTCGCGCCCCATCAGTTTGACGCCCGCGACGAATACGAATTCCGAGAGCGCGGCGCTGTACACGGAAGGAACGGGCATGCCGACGCGCTCGAGCACGTTCTCGATGCCGTTCTCGGCCAACGTGACCTGGTCCGCCTTTTCCGAGGAGAAGCAAATGCCCTTCATCCGGTGGCCAAGAAGCTTGCGCAGCTTGTCCTTCGCAGTGATTACGGCGACTTTTGCACCGGCATCGGCGAATGCCGCGAGAATCGTTCCCGCCCGCAGATAGCGCGGATCATTCATCATCACTTCTTCGTGACGCTCAGGGTCGAGGAAATAGTTGCCGCTAATTCCGTGCACCGATGGCGGCACACCGGTCACGATCGACAGATTGTTGGGGTTGGTGAAACTCGGCATCACGCAGTCGGCAAGGAAGCAGGCCCCGGCGCCGGCGAGCAACCGTCCGAGAAACGGCGCGACGCCGGCCGCGACGGCGGCAGTGATGTACTCGAACTGGCACCCATCGACGCAGACGACGACCAGCGGGCGGTCCATCCAACGGTAGTTTCGGCCGTTTACAGTGATGTCGGTCGGCAAGGTCTCTACTCCGGGTGAGCGTGGATCATTTCCGTGTTCTGGAGGCCGCCGCCTTGTGCATCCGGGCGCGACTCGCTGCCGCATGCTGGCGCAACAGGCGCCCGGCCCGGGCGCCATCGCGCGCGGCGATGGCGGCCATCACGGCCTTGTGCTCGGTGTTGGAAACCGGGAACCCGCCGCCGTCCTGTAGCCCGCGAAGGCGGAACAGCAGCAGCCCCTTCGTCAGCAGCCGGTAGCTTTCGGTCAGGCGGGCGTTCCCCGCGAAGTCGACGAGCATGTCGTGAAACCGCAGATTCAGCGCATGGTAGGAATTGACGTCTTGAACCGCGGTCGCGCGATCCATTTCCTCGAGGATCGCATCGAGCTCGCAAAGCTGTTGCGGCGTGGCGCGTTCCGCAAGGCGTTGGCCGATCAACTGATCGAGCGCTTCGCGGACGTCATAGATTTCATCCGCTTCGGCGACGGACACCTCGCGCACAAAGACGCCGCGATTCTTCTCCGAGCGCACGAGGCGGGACTCTTCAAGGCCCCGAAGCGCCTCGCGTACGGGACCGCGACTGGTTCCGAACCGCATCGCCAAATCGCTCTCGTTGATGCGTTCGCCGGCCGCGAGTTCTCCGCAGAGGATCAATTGTTCTATTTCCACCTGCACGAGCGCCGGCAGCGAGTTCGACTGCACGAGCTGGAGTTTCGTCGGAGCGGCGGTCGGTGCCACGGCAGTACCCGGGTGAGGTGTGAGTCCGAGTTTAGCGCAATTGCTGATTGTCGACAATAAATAGTTTTATATTGCTCAGAAGGGCTATAGCTCCTCGTACCGATGGGACTCCATCGCAAATGTCGCGATATCCGGCCTGGTGCCGAAGTGCAGGCGCGCGCCGAAGCCGATCAGCAGAAGCCCCAGGCTGATGACGCCGAACAGGAGCGGCGTTCGTTGGTCGGGGATGAATGCCATCGCGACGACGATGCCGATCATTCCGGCGATTGCCAGGTAGGTGAGATATGGATACGCCCACATGCGGATGCCGAGGCGCGCCGGATCCTCCCTTTCCAATCGCGCCCGCAGGCGCAGCTCCGATATCGCGATCAGCAGATAGACAAATATCGCCACGGTTCCGTACGAGTTGGTTAGGAAGGCGAATACCGTGCCGGGTGAGACGTACGACATGATCACGGCGACGTAGCCGAACAGCGTGCCGAGGAGAATGGCGCGGATCGGCACGCCGTTGCGGCTGAGCTTGGCGAGGCCCGATGGAGCGTCGCCGCGCCGGGTCAGCGCGAACAGCATTCGCGAGGACGCGTACAGCCCGGAGTTCAGCGCCGACAGCACCGCGGTAAGAACGACCGCGTTCATGATCTGCGCGGCCGCGGGAATGCCCATCGCGCGCACCGCGCTCACGTAGGGCGTGTTGATTCCCAGCGAATTCCAGGGTACGAGGCACACGACCAGGAAGATCGAGCCGACATAGAAGGTCAGGACGCGCGTGACGACCGAGTTCGTCGCCTTGGCGACCGCTTTCGCGGGCTCGGCGGCCTCTGCCGCGGCGATCGCAACGACTTCGGCTCCAAAGTAGAAGCCCGTGGCCGTCACCGCACCAGTGATTATGGGAAGTATGCCGTGGGGGGCGAAGCCGTCGTGCGCCGTGAGGTTGGCAAGGCCCGGAGTCGCTCCCGGCCATAGGCCGAGGACGTACATGCCCGCGAGGATCAAGAAGACGACGATCGCGGCGATCTTGATCGACGCAAGCCAGAACTCGAACTCGCCATAGGACTTGACCGAGAAGAGATTCGTCACCGTGAGCAACAGCAGCAACGCCAAACTGATGAACCAAACCGGTTCCGTGGGCAGCCAGAAGCGCACCAAACCGGCGCCCGCGATCGCCTCTTGCGCCACGACGATGACCCAGAAATACCAATACATCCAGCCGGTGACGAAGCCGGCGAGTTCACCGAAACGCGGGCGGTCGCTAAAGGCCAGCCGGGCGTACTCGTAGAATGAGCCCACCGCCGGCAGCGCGACCGCCATTTCGCCGAGCATGCGCATCACCAGCACGACCAGCAGTCCCGTGATCATGAAGGAGAGGATGGCCGCCGGTCCCGCCGCCTTGACGACCACACCGCTGCCGACGAACAGCCCTGCGCCGATCACGCCGCCGAGCGCAATCATAGACATGTGCCGCCGCTTCAAGCTGTGATGCAGCCCGCTTGAAGGCGGCGAAGTGCTTTTCACTCTGGGTGGCCTTCCGTATTTCCGGCGCAGATTCGGTCGGGAAGTTTTACGCGTCCTATTTTGACGAAGCAAGCTTTTTGGCCTCGAAGCGATGTGCACGTCGCGAAGTGTTGTCGGAGTTTCTCTGGCAGACTGCGGTTCATGGAGCCAACCAGATGAATTCGACCGGCAAATCCCCGCCTGAGACGCCGCTGGATGACGACGTCAAGGTGCTGCACCGTCTCGGCTATGCACAGGAGTTGTCCCGGCGCCTCAGCCGCTTTTCAAATTTCGCCATATCGTTTTCGATCATCTGCGTGCTGTCGGGCGGCGTTAACTCGCTGGCGCAGGCCACTTCGGGGGCCGGTGGCGCCGCCGTCGGCCTCGGCTGGCCGCTCGGCGTGCTGATCTCGGGATTCTTTGGGTTGGCAATGGCACAGATCGCCTCGGCGTTCCCGACCGCTGGCGGCTTGTACCACTGGGGTTCGATCCTGGGCAACCGCTTTACCGGCTGGCTCACCGCCTGGTTCAACTTGCTCGGGCTGGTGACCATTCTCGGTTCGATCAACGTTGGCGCCTACAGCTTTTTCATCGGCGCCTTTGGACCGGCATTGCACATGACCGATTCGATGGCGAGCCTGATAGGGTTCCTCGCCGTGCTCACGGTCGTGCAGGCCCTGATCAATGCCTACGGCATCTCGGTGACCGCTAAGCTGACCGACTTTTCCGGCTACCTAATTTTCGGCACATCGGTGCTGCTAGCGTTCGTCTGCCTGGCGCACACCCGGCACTTCGACCTGACGCGGCTGTGGAGATTCGCCAATTATTCGGGTCCGGCCGGCGCCGAAGTGTGGCCGCGGGTACCTTCCGTAGGCTGGATATTCGTGCTCGGGTTCATGCTGCCGTTCTATACGATCACCGGTTACGATGCGTCGGCGCACACCGCGGAGGAGACGAAGCAGGCGACGGTGGCCGTCCCGCGGGCCATCCTTTCGTCGATCCTCTGGTCGGGCGTGCTTGGCTACTTCCTGCTGACAGCGTTCGTGCTGATGATCCCGGATATGGACGCGGCGGCGAAACAAGGTTGGAACGTTTTCTTCTGGGCCATGAATCAACGCGTTCCGCTCGTCACGCGCGATCTGCTGTACGCGCTGATCTTCGTCGCGCAGTTGTTGTGCGGGCTCGCGACCGTGACCTCGGCGTCGCGAATGATCTACGCGTTCGCCCGCGACGGCGGCTTGCCCGCGTCCCGGGCCCTGGCCCGGGTCTCCCCGCAACATCGTACTCCGGGCGCGGCGATCTGGGCCGCCGCGATACTTTCGCTCGCGTTCGTCTCGGGCGCGAAATGGTTGGAGGCGGGCGGTACGCCGGTCTACACGGTCGTGGTCTCCTGCACGGTGATTTTTTTGTATTTTTCCTGCGCGGTGCCGATCGCTCTCGGCCTGTTCGCATATGGCGGCCCGAAATGGCGGCACATGGGTCCGTGGAACGTCGGGCGGGCCGGCTTTTCGGTGTTCGCCGTGCTGTCGATCGCCGGCATGGCGTTGATTTTCATCGTCGGGGTTCAGCCACCGAATGAACTTGCCTTGAACGTCACGATCGGGTTTCTGATCGTCACGGCGATAGTCTGGTTTGCCTTCGAGAGACATCGCTTCCAGGGTCCGCCCGTCGGGCGGATGATTGCGGTGCGGCAGGCCGAGATTGCCGCGGCGGAAGCCGATTTGGGATCGGCGCGGGATCAACCCGGATAGCGAGCCGCTTATCCCGCCAGCGCCAGATCACCTTTGACGGCTGAGCGGAACAGGCGTGCGTAGGTGGCCGCATCAGTGGGCAGCGGATTACCGGCTGCGGACGGGTCAAGCGCAGCCTCGCGACCGATGGTGTCGGAATCGGCAATGGGCACGCCGATTTCCGCCAGGGTGTGCGGTATGTTCAGACGTTTGCGGAACGCGAGCACCCATTCGAGCACGGCGCTGTAGGGTTCGCCGACGAGGTTGAGCGTGCGTGCGATGACCGCAAGCTGTGTCTCGATTGTCGGCCGGTTGTGGACGATCACGTAGGGCAGCAGTATTGCATTCGTCAACCCGTGGTGCGTATTGAAATACGCGCCGACCGGATGAGCGATCGCATGTACACCTCCGAGACCTTTCTGGAACGCCGTGGCGCCCATGCTGGCCGCCGCCAGCATGCGCGAGCGCGCCTCGATGTCGCCGCCATTGTCGCAGGCCCGTGGCAGGTAAGCCTGGATCAGTCGCATGCCCTCGAGAGCGATGCCGTCTGCCAGGGGGTGAAATCCCGGCGCGCAGAAAGCCTCGAAGCAGTGCACGAACGCATCGATGCCGGTGGCCGCGGTAATCGCGGCGGGCAGGCCGACGGTGAGTTCCGGATCGCTGATGACGATGCCGGGCATCATCTGCGGGTGGAAGATGATTTTTTTCTGGTGGGTCGCTTCGTTGATGACCACGCCGGCCCGGCCAACCTCCGAGCCCGTGCCGGCCGTGGTCGGCACGGCGATGACGGGTGCGATGCCGCGCCGGTCGGCGCGCGTCCACCAGTCGCCGATGTCCTCGAAATCCCACAGCGGCCGCGTCTGCCCCGACATGAAGGCGATCACCTTGCCGGCATCGAGCGCCGATCCGCCGCCGAATGCGATGACTCCGTCGTGCTTGCCGGAACGATAAGCGGCCAGCCCCGCCTCGATGTTGGCGGCCACCGGATTGCCGCGCACACCGGCGAAAAGGCCGCTGCCCGGCACCCTTGCCAGGGCCGCACGGACCATCGGCGCGTCGCGCAGACCTTCGTCCGTCACCAGCAGCGGCCGCGCGATACCGAGAGAAGTGCATGCCGCCGGCAGTTCAGCGATGCGCCCGGGACCGGCCCAGATCGTGGTTGGATAGTTCCAATTCGCTTTCAGAATCGTGTTCACGTCGACACCCGCAAGTGAAATGATTTGGGCCGCGTCAGATGCTCGTAGCCAACGGCCGAGAGCGTGCAGCCACGTCCCGAGTCCTTGACACCCACCCAGGCCAGCGCCGGGTCGAGATAATCACAACGGTTCATGAACCAGGTGCCGGTTTGCACCCGGCCTCCCAGCGCGAGCGCCGCATCCTCATCGCGGGTCCAGATCGCCGCGGTTAGCCCGAACGCGCTGTCGTTCATGCGCGCCACGGCCTCGTCGTCGGAGCCGACCTTCGCGATGCCGGCAACGGGACCGAAGATCTCCTCGCGCATCACCGAGGAGTCCGGCGGGACGTCCAGCAGCAACTGCGGGGCAAGATACGGCGTGCCCTGTTTGCTGTGCGGGAACGCGCGCTCGTCGATGACCGGCCGGGCTCCGGAGGCGATGGCTGCGCGCAGCTGCGCGCGGATTGCATCCGCCGCGGCCGTGCGCACCACCGGTCCGAGCGTCGTTTCGGGATCAAGGGGATCGCCGAGACGGTATTTGCCG
>JABEVI010000196.1 GCA_013044085.1 Steroidobacteraceae bacterium | reverse complement strand
TTCACCAAACAGTCGGGCGGCAACGTGAAGGTTTATTCGGAAGTCGGATCCGGCACGGTGGTCAAACTGTATCTGCCGCGGGCGCAGGATGGGTCCTTGGGGAATTGCGAGCAACCGGGAACCATCGTGCCGCGGCGGCTAGAAGGCGACGAAACGATTCTCCTGGTCGAGGACGACGACCTGGTCAGGGGCCACGCCGAGCGGCTCCTCGAAGGGCTCGGCTATCGTGTGCTCGTGGCCACCAACGGTCCGGATGCATTGAAAATCGCCGGCGGCGAACACGCGATTGATTTGCTGTTCACGGACGTGATGATGCCGGGCGGGATGAACGGTCCGCAGCTCGCCCTGCGGGTGCGGGAGTTGCGGCCTGGATTGCCGGTGCTGTATACCTCCGGATACACGGAAAACGCGATCGTCCACCGTGCGCGCGTCGATGCCGGCGTCAACTTGCTGCACAAGCCTTATGATCGGCGCGCACTGGCGCTGAAAATTCGGCAAACGCTTGGCGATAATGTGAGTGGCGCGGATTCCTAGCCACCCTGAGGTTCGATGGCTGCTTTCAAATACGTAGGCCTGAGCCCGCCGTGTCCGGATGCGTTCGCGAAGGCGAGCGGTGAATTGCGGTACGCAACGGACTTGCGGCTGGCTGGCATGTCGTACGCGTGTCTGCTGACGAGTCCGCACGCCCATGCCCGCATCGATTCGATCGATGCGCGACGGGCGCTCCAGGTGTCCGGTGTCATCGGTGTTTACAGCCATGAAGACGCGCCGGCGACGCGTTACTGCCGGTACCGGATCGTTCCGGGGCAGGCAGGATGCGTGGATGACGAGAGCCTGTTCGCGGTGACCGCCCGTTTCGTGGGCGACCGGATCGCCGCGGTGGTCGCGACGAGTCCGCAGGCGGCCCGCGAGGGCGTGCGCCGGATCGAGGTTGGCTACACGCCGCTGCCTGCGGTGCTCAGCGCCGAGACGGCGCTCGAGCCCGACGCAGCGCATATTCACGCGGGCGGCAACTTGTTGCATCGGTTCGATCATGCGACCGGCGATGCGCCGGTGGCACCCGCCGACGCGGTGAGGACATGCACCCGCGTGAGCACGCAGATGCTGCATCACGCCGCGATCGAGCCGCACACCTGCCTCGCGAACTTCGACGCATCGGGGCGGCTCACGGTTTGGAGTCCCTGCCAGAGCGTTTATGGGGCGCGCACCGTGGTCGCCGATCTGCTCGGGCTTGCGTACAACAAGGTGCGTATCGTGAAGGTGCCGATGGGCGGATCCTTCGGCGGCAAACAGGAGTTCATCCTCGAACCCGTGACCGCCTACCTCGCGATGCGCACCGGCAGGCCCGTCTGCCTCACGTTGGATCGCGAGGCATGCATCCGTTCGACCATGGTGCGCGCGCAGCAGCGTTCGGACGTACGCAGCACGGTGGGTGCCGACGGACTCATCCTCGACCTCGAGGTGGACACCTTGCTCGCGGCCGGCGCCTACGCCAGCAGTTCGCCCGATTATTCGGAGGCGATGGCCCACAAGTTGACACGACTGTACCGCGTCGGGCGCTACCACCACCGTGGCCGGGTTGCCTATACCAACACCCCCGTGGCGGGCGGGATGCGCGGCTGGGGTGCACCGGATATCGCGACTTGCGCCGAGATCCATCTGGATCAGGTCGCAAGTCGCCTGGGGTTGGATCCGCTCGAGATCCGTTTGCGCAATCTCGTTCATCCGGGTGACATCGATCCGCTCACCGGCCATTCGGTTGGCGAGGCCTGGGTGCGGCGGTGTCTCGCGCGCGGTGCGGAGGCTTTCGGATGGCGCGAGCGGGTCGGGTTGCCCGCCGGCACCGGCCGAATCCGCAGGGCCGTCGGCCTCGCGTGCGGTGCGCACAAAAACGGCATATTCAGCGATGCGTTCCCGGAAGCGACCACGATGACCTTGAAAATGAACGAGGATGGCAGCCTCGACTTGAACGCGAGCATTCACGAGGTCGGGGCGGGCAGTGCGGTTACCCTGCAGACCATCATCGCCGAAGAGCTCGACGTGGCGCCGCAGATGATCTCCACCCGCGAGGCCGACAGCGAGAGCACGCCGTATGACTTCGGCTGCTTCGGCAGCCGACTGACCTATTTCTGTGGCGCGGCCGCGCGCGCGTTGGCGGCGAAAATGCGCGCACGGCTGATCGAAGCCGCGGCCGAATTGCTGGCGGTGGCGAGCGAAAATCTCTGCGCCGCCGGCGGCCGGGTGGTGCCCCTCGGGGGCGGGGACTCCGGCTTGTCCTATGCACAAATCGTCCAAGCTGCGCGTATGCGGTACGCCCGGGACATGATCGTGACGCATACCCACCGGGGCACCTCCAACCCAGGTTCTTACTGTGTGCAGTTCGCCGAAGTCGAGGTTGACGTGTTGACCGGCCTCGTTCGTGTGAACGAGGTGCTGACGGTGGTGGACATCGGCCGGGCGATCAATCGGCAGATGGTCGAGGGGCAGTGTCGTGGCGCCATTCAGTCCGGAATCGGCAGTGCCTTGTGCGAGGAGGTCACGATCGACGGTGCCGGTCGTACCGGTGCCGGCGGCTTCAAGAACTACCATTTGATCAATGCGGCCGACATGCCGCCCGTCAGGGTGCTGCTGGTCGAGCACGACGGCGATGAAGGGCCCTACGGAGCGAAGAGCGTCGGCGAAATCGCGGTCGTGCCGACGGCCGCCACGATCGTCAACGCGGTCAATCGGGCCTTGGGTACGAGGCTCGCGACTCTGCCCTTGACGCCCGATCGCATCCTGGCGGCGCTCGGAGACCGCGCCCCGTCTGGATCCAGGGAGCCGGCATGCGGCTGAATTGCATCATCAACGGTGCGGCGGTGAGCGTCGATATCGACGCCGACGCCCGCCTGATCGACGTGCTGCGCGATGCGCTGGCGTTGACGGGCACCAAGGAAGGATGTGCGGAGGGCGAGTGCGGCGCCTGCACCGTGCTGATCGACGGTCTCGCGGTGAACTCCTGTCTCGTGCTCGCGGCGCAGGTCGAGGGACGCTCGCTGCTCACCATCGAGGGCCTCGCTTCCGGCGATGGCGCGAACGCCCTGCAGCGCAATTTCATCGAACGGGGCGCAATCCAGTGCGGCTTTTGCACGCCGGGGATGCTGATGTCGGCGACCGCGCTGCTGATGCGCGTGCAACAGCCCTCGCGCGAGGAGATCCGGCGCGCGCTCGCCGGGAATTTGTGCCGCTGCACGGGATACGAACCGATCATCGAGGCGGTGGCGGCCGCCGCCGATGAAATGGCCGGGCCGGCGTGAGGGCACCGGAGTTTTGCGCACCCCGTGATATGGCCGCGCTCGCGACGGCGCTGGGGCGTGCCACGCCCGCGAGCCGGTTGATCGCGGGCGGCACGGATGTGATGCTGCAATTGCGCGCCTCGGGCGAGCGCCCGGATCTGTTGATCGACATCTCGGGGATGGGTGAACTCGTGTTCGTTCGCGAGCAAGGCGGCAGGATCCACATCGGCGCGCTGACGAGCTTTGCGCGAATCGAAGCCGACGGCTTGCTGCGGATCCACGCCAACTGTCTGAGCCAAGCCGCCGCGCACGTCGGCTCCGCGCAGGTCAGAAATATTGCCACGATCGGCGGCAACGTCGCCAACGCCTCGGCATGTGCGGACGCGATTCCGGCGCTGCTCGCTTTGGACGCCGACCTCGGCATCGTCGATCGTACCGGTCAGGTGCGCAGGTATCCGCTGCGGGAGGTGCTCGCGCGTGCCGGCGGCCCGCGCCCGGGCGTCGGCGAAGCCATCGTTGATCTCTCCTTCGCCTCGCTCCGCGATCATCAGCGCAGCGCATTCGCCAAGGTCGGCGTGCGCTCGAGCGTCGCGGTGGCCCGTTTGAACGCCGCCTTGTTCGTGACTCTGGACGCGGCCCGAGCCAGCATTGCCGGGGCGCGGATCGCCTTCGGGTCGGTGGCGCCGGTGGCCTTCCTCGATGAGCGGGTCGCGGCGGGTTTGTGCGGTCGGGCCCTGGATGAGGATACGGCCCAACGGTTCGCCGATGCGTGTGCCGCGCTGGTCACGGAGGCCATTGCGCAGCGGGCATCGAGACCTTACAAACAATGGGCGATTCGCGGTCTGGCGGACGATCTTTGGAACGCGATCCGCGGCTCGCCGACGCATTAGGGTTCGGCGACGGCCTTGGCATTCGTAGCTTCAGCCCGCCTTGCAATGCCGGTCGATGTAGGCCTGGTGGGTGGGCATGCGCTGCGCGGCATTCGCCATGCTCGCACGCAGTTGCTCGAGGTAACCCGTGGCGTTGAAATTCCGATAGCCAAGCAGCGGGTCGTTGCGCTGCGGCCAGTTCATCTGGCCAATGTGCACGGCGAGCCAGCTGGAGGGCCCGAAGACGTCCATTTCGCCCGGCAGGATGCGTCCATAGTGACGAAAATGATCGATCTTGTACTGCAGTGATTCGGGCACCGACATGTTGGCGCAATAGCGCCACAGTTCGCTGTCGTCGCGGCCGGTCAGGTGGTAGTGCAGGATGATGAAGTCGCGGATGCGTTCGACTTCCGCGAGTGCCACCCGGTTGAACTCCCGGGTGACGAGCGGATCGAAATCCCGGTCCGGAAAATAGGCCAGCAGCTTGGAGATGCCGGCCTGGATCAGGTGGATCGAGGTCGACTCCAAGGGCTCGAGAAAGCCGCTGGACAGGCCGATGGCAATCACGTTCTTGTTCCAGTGCAACTTGCGGCAACCCGCGGTGAACCGGATCGGACGTGGTTCGGCGAGCGCTTTGCCGTCGAGGTTGCGCAGCAGCACCGCCGTCGCTTCGTCATCGCTGATGAAGTTCGAGGAATACACGTGACCGTTGCCGGTCCTGTGCTGCAGTGGGATTCGCCACTGCCAGCCGGCGACGTGAGCGGTCGAGCGCGTGTACGGGGCGAGTTCCGTGTTCTCGCAGGGCACCGCCACCGCGCGATTGCAGGGCAGCCAGTTTGACCAGTCCTCGAAACCGGTCTTCAGGGTCTGTTCGATCAGCAACGCACGCAGCCCCGAGCAGTCGATGAACAGTTCACCCTCGACCACCCGGCCGTCATCGAGCCGCAGGCGCTCGACGAACCCGCTGTGGGGGTGCTGTTCGACCCCCAGGATCTTGCCCTCGACGCGGGTGACGTTGCGTGCTTCCGCGAACTCGCGCAGCAGGCGCGCATACAGCGTCGCCTCGAAATGATAGGCGTACAGGAAGGTCGAGAGCACGCTGCGCGGATCCTGGGCCGGCTGATCGAATCGACCCAATTTGGCCGCGGCCCAGGCCATGCAGTACTCGTCGAGTTCGGCGGCCTTGCCCTGGGCATGCGCCTGTTGCCAGTGATGCTGGATTTGAACGAGATCGAACGGCCGGCCATAACTGCCGAACGGATGAAAGTAGCGGTGACCTAGCTTGCCCCAGTCGACGAACTGGATGCCGACCTTGAACGTGCCGTTCGTGCGGCGCAGGAAATCGTTTTCATTCAGGCCGAGCATGTCGTTGAACAGCTTGATCGGTGGAATGGTGGCCTCACCGACGCCGATGATCCCGATCTCGTCGGACTCGACCAGCGTGATGGCGCAATCGCGGTCGATGGATCGGCTCAGGGCCGCGGCCGTCATCCAGCCTGCCGAGCCTCCGCCGACGATGACGATGCGTTGAATCCTCCGACTGCCATCCGACAAGGGAGCACCTCGACCGCTAATGGCCGATACGGGGCGAAGCGCCCCGTATCGGCCGCGCCCGGTATCTTAGTAGAACTTCATCGTCACGTCCGCGAGCACCGTGCGTCCCGGCTCGGCGCTTGCCCCGATCACACCCGGACCGGTGGTGACCGAACCGCCACCGCCGAGGCCCAAGGTGTTGAACAGGTTGTTGACGTGGATGCCGACCGAAACCATGTGGCTGATTCGATACGAGGCAAACAGGTCGACGAATGTGTTGCCCGGCGAGTAGAACGGCGGGTAACCGTTGATGTTTTCCTGCGTCTGGCCTTGTATCACGACACCACCGGTGGCGGGGCCCCAGGTGTAGGAGGGCACGAATGCGTAGGAGACCTTGGCTGTGCCGCCGGGCAGGAAGCCCGTGCCGCCGCTGACCAGTGTCGCGGGACTCGAGCCGGTTGCGTTGGCATCGACCTTGGGGTCCTGCAGCGTCGTCTGCGCATACAAGGACAAGCCGCCCCAGTACAGATTGCCGCTCATTTCGATGCCCTTGGCCGAATATTTTTCGACGAAGTAGCGATTCGCAAGCGGTTTGGTCAGATCGAAGCTCGACTCGCCGAAGCTCGTCTGAAAGTACGACGCGGTGGCGTTGTATCGGCCGCCGAAGAACCGGCCCTGGTGCTTGATGCCGACTTCCTGCTGAAGGACGATGTCCACCGCCTGCTGCTGGCCGGACGGGGTCAGGGAGCCGTCGGGATTGGTGTAGCCGGAGAGGATGTTGCGATCCGTATTGGCCTTGCCGCCTCGGCTCGCACGCACGTACACACTCGTGTTGTGATTGAACTCGTACAGCGCACCGGCTGACCACGAGCGGTAGCTGATGCCGTAGTTCAGGGGCTCATAGGTGTTCGGGTCCAGGGTCGAGTAGGACACCAGCGGCGTCGTCAGGGAGCCGGTGGAACTGAAGGCCCCGCCGCTCA
>JABEVI010000001.1 GCA_013044085.1 Steroidobacteraceae bacterium | reverse complement strand
TCGGCCGGCATCGGCGCCACCCTCGCGCTGCTGCTGTTCGGCACCCCCTTTTCGGTGATCGCGCTGATCGGCATCATCTTGTTGATCGGCATCGTCAAGAAGAATGCGATCATGATGATCGACGTGGCGATCATGACGCAGCGCGAACAGCACCTCGAGGCGAAGCAGGCGATCCACGATGCGGCGGTGCTGCGCTTCCGGCCGATCATGATGACGACCGCGGCGGCGGTGTTCGGCGCCCTGCCGCTCGCGTTGAACATCGGCCAGGGCGCATCCTTGCGCCAGCCGCTCGGCATCACCGTGATGGGCGGGCTGTTGTTCAGCCAGGTGTTCACGCTGTACACGACACCGGTGATCTATCTATACCTCGATCGGCTGCGCATGCGCCTGCGCCGCTGGGCGGACGGTCTGTCCTGGCGAAAAAACCTGGGTGCGAAAACATGAAACGGAACGGACGGCGATACGGTTTTCTCGCGCTCGCGGCGCTCGGCGTGCTCGGCGGCTGCGCCGTCGGCCCGGACTACCACCGACCGGTGGTGCCGGTGCCCGCGCATTACGCCGAACGAGCGGGCTGGATGCGGGCCACACCGGCCGATCAGGCCCCGAAGGGTGACTGGTGGCGGGCCTTCCACGACCCGCTGCTCGATCGGCTCGAACCGCGGGTCGCGCTCTCGAACGAAACCGTGCGCCAGGCGTACGCGAATTACCGGCAGGCGGCGGCCGAAGTCGCGCTCGCACGCAGCCAGCTCCTGCCTGCGATCGGCATCGACGGCTCGGCCTCCCGCGGCCGCTCCGCGGGCGGGCGCGGCGGCGCGGTGCTCGATGCGGCGACGCTCGAGGGCACCGCCAGCTGGTCACCGGACCTGTGGGGCGCGGTGCGCCGCTCGATCGAGCAAAACAAGGCGCTCGCGCAGGCCGACCAGGCGCTGCTCGCCAATGCCACGCTCTCGGAGCAGACGCTGCTCGCCACCACCTTGATCGGCCTGCGGGCGAGCGATGCCGCGATCGATCTGCAGCGCCGAACGGTCGAGTCCTATCGCCGGGCGCTGCAGATCACCGAGCGCCAGGCGGCGGCCGGCATCACCAAGGCGCCGCCGTCGGCGGTCATCACGGCGCGCGTCGCCCTCGAAACGGCGCAGGCGAACCTCGTCGGCCTCGGCGTCGCCCGCGCGCAGTATGCGCACGCGATCGGCGTGCTGGTCGGCGAGAACCCGGAGGATCTGACGATCCGGCACGACGGCCGCCTGCCTGAACTGCCGACGGTGCCCGTTGGCCTGCCCTCGGCGCTGCTGCAGCGCCGGCCCGACGTCGCCGCCGCCGAACGCACCATGGCGGCCGCGAACGCCGCGATCGGCATCGCGGTGGCCGCTTATTACCCGAACCTGTCGCTGTCGGCGGCGGATGGTTTCACGCAGTCCCCGCTCCTCGGGCTCTTGCACGCGGCCAACAGCGTCTGGTCGGTCGGCGCGAACAGCGCCGAGACCTTGTTCGATTTCGGCGGCCGACGGGCGCGCGTGCGCGCGGCACGCGCGGCCTACGAGGGTGCGCTCGCGAGCTATCGGGGCACGGTGCTGAGCGCGTTCGAGCGCGTCGAGAACGATCTTTCGGGGCTGCGGATCCTCGGCGAACAGGCGCGCGCCTTGAACATCGCGGTGCGCGATGCGATCCGCGGCACCGCGATCGCGCTCGCCGAATATCAGGCGGGCACCGTCGACTTCACCACCGTCGCCCAGGCGCAGGCGGCACAGCTCGCCGACCAACAGAGCGCGCTCGGCGTCGCCCAGGCGCGCCTCGTCGACACGGTCACCCTGATCGGCGACCTCGGCGGCGGCTGGTCGGCTTCGCGGCTCGGCGAGGCGCCCCGGTCGCGCTAAACCCAAGGCGCCGCGACGAGCTTGCGCTCCCAGGCGAGCGCCGTCGTGACGATCAGCTCAAGATCATCGTACTGCGCGCGCCAGCCGAGTTCGCGGCGGATCCGCTCGGCGCGGGCGACCAGGTATGGCGGGTCGCCGGCGCGGCGCGGTTCCTCGCGGATCACGAGCTTTTGTGCCGCGACCTTCTCGACCATCGCGATCAGTTCACGCACCGACACGCCGTGACCGTAGCCGCAATTCAGGGTCAAGGACGCACCGCCGCCGCGCAAATGCGAGAGCGCATCGACGTGCGCACGGGCGAGATCGACGACGTGGATGTAATCGCGCACGCCGGTGCCGTCCGGGGTCGCATAGTCGGTCCCGAAGATCGCCACCGAGCTGCGCTTGCCGACGATCGCTTCGCAGGCCACTTTGGTCAGCAGCGTCGCCCCCGGCGTCGACTGGCCGATCCGGCCGGAGAGGTCGCAGCCGGCGACGTTGAAGTAGCGCAAGGCGACATAGCGCAGCGCGCCGGTCGCGGCCACATCGCGCAGCATCCACTCGCTCACCAGTTTCGAGCTGCCGTAGGCGTTGATCGGCGCGGTCGGCGTGTCCTCGTCGGCGACGCCCTCGGCCGGCGTGCCGTAGACGGCCGCGGTCGAGGAGAAGACGAACTGCTGGATGCCGCGATCGACGCAAGCCTGGATGAGATTGCGGGTGCCGCTCGTATTATTGCCGTAATATTTCAGCGGATTCGCCACCGACTCGGGCACCACCGTGTGCGCCGCGAAGTGCATCACGGTGTCGATGCGATGCTCGGCGAGCGCACGCGACACCAGGGCGTAATCGCCGACATCGCCGACCAGCAGCGGCACACCGGCCGGAACCGCCTGGCGGAAGCCCTTGACGAGATTATCGAGGATGACCACGGATTCGCCCGCGGCAAGCAGTTGCTGGACGACGTGACTGCCGATGTAACCGGCACCGCCGGTGACGAGAACGCGGGAATGGGGCATTCGAAACCTCGCTCGCGATAAATCTTGGCCGGGGCGAAGGGTACACTACCGCCGACAACCTCAACCACTCAGCCAAAGCCATCCGAGATGTGTGTCATAAAAACCCAGCGCAATCCGGGCATCTAGTCGCATGGCGCATATCCTGATCGTCGGCCAAGGCGGCTTTGGCGACATGTTCCCGCTGTTCTCGATCGCCACGGCTCTGCGCGCCGGCGGACATCGACTGAGCATCGCCGCCGAGCCTCACCATGCCGCCGCCTGCGCGGCGCTCGACATCGTGCATCACCCGCTGGGAACCCTGATTGCCGCGCAGCCTGATTCCGGACTGCTGGAGAGCTTGCGCGATCAGCTGCTCGCGACGCTCTCGCCCGCCGGGCTCAGCAACGCCGTGGAACAATTGTTGCCGCTCGCGCGCGATGCCGACCTCATCCTCGGCAACCAACTCGCCTACGCCGGCGCGATCGTACGGGATTTGCTCGGCAAACCCTGGGTCTACTGTGCCGCTTCGCCCCTGTCGATCCCCTCCCGCCTGGATCCGCCGCTCTGGCCCTACGTGGCCGGGCTGCAGGCGCTCACCGCGCGCTGGGGTGTGCCAGAATCCGTCTTCGTCGGACTCATGCGCCAAGCGACGCGCGCCTTGATGGCGCCGCAGCGGCGGCTGCGCCGCCGCCTCGGACTGCCTCGCAACGGCCACCCGCGATTCGAGGGCATGTACTCGGCGCAACTTAATTTACTGACCGCATCGCCACTGCTGCTCGCGCCGCAAAGCGACTGGCCGCCACGAAGCGTGCTTACCGGCTTTTGTTGGTTCGAACCGTCCTTTCTCGGCGACCCGAACCTCACGGCGGAGCTGGTCGAGTTCGCCACCCGCGGCGAGCCGCCGATCGTGCTTGCCCCGGGCGGCGCACGGCGCGGCAATCCCCCGCGCTTCTTCCGGAACGCGGTCGCCGCATGCCGCAAGCTCGGCCGACGCATGATCCTCGTCGCCGCACCAAGGTTTCATGCGGCGCTGCCGACCGGCCCGGACGTGAAGCTCAGCGGTTATATGCCTTATGCACGGCTCTTCGGGCTTGCCAGCGTGGTCGTGCACTCCGGCGGGATCGGCACCATCGGCTGGGCGATGCGACAGGGGGTGCCCTCGTTGTTACTCCCCGAGGACTGGGATCAGCACGACAACGCACGCCGCGCCGAGCGCCGTGGTTATGCCCGGGTTCTCGGCGCCGACGCAAGCGCCGATCGGATCGCGCTCATGCTCGGGCGCATCCTCCAGGATGCGCCGCTGCAGGAACGATTACGGCGCGATGCGCCGATCGTCGCCGCCGAAGACGGGGCCGCGATCGCCTGTCGCGCGATCGAGGACATGCTCGCGACGCACGCTACTTGATCACTCCCATCGTCTGCAGGCTCTGGAACGGGTACACAATCGCGCCGACGACATTCAGGACCTTTTGCAAGTCGGTGACCGGCGCGTTGGACACATAAATCAGGTCGTGGTTGTCGACGGGAAAAGTCTGCGCCGCAAAGAAGGTCGCCGGATCGCGCAAATCGAATTGATAAATCGTCGGCACCTTGCCGTGCACCAGCAGATGCGGCGGTTGCGGCCATCTTAGCGCATCGGGAGTCTCGAAGCGGAACAGGAACACGCCGGTCGGGTTCGAGCGGTTATCGTCGACCCCGCCGGCGCGCGCCAGGGCTTGTGCGAGCGTGATGCCGCTCGCCTCGAAGTTCACCTCGGCATTGCGGCCGACCGCCCCCATCACCGTAAAGCTCGAGGGCTGATACAGCGCGGTGACCACGTCACCGGCGCGCAGCAGGATATTTTCCGACGGATCGCGCAACACCGTCTGCAGAGGCAAGGTTGCGACCTGCCCGTCGCGCGAGAGCTGAATCGAGGTCTTCTCCACGGGCCGCGTCACGCCGCCGGCGAGCGCGAGCGCGCGCAGCAGGCGCAAGCCGCCCGGATCCATCGGCACCTCCATGCTGTGCGAGATATCGCCGACGACAGTCACGTTCTGGGTGTTGTTCGCCGCGAGTCGGACGATGACCTGTGGATGATTGGCCTTGCCGATGAGGGTTGCCCTGATATTCGACTCGATCTGCGCGAGCGTCAGTCCGGCGACATGCACGGTCCCCGCGAACGGCACCTTGATGTCTCCGCGGTCGTCGACCGTCTGGTCCGGCAAGCTGACCATGCCGCTGCCGGCAAACGTCATGCCCCCCGCAGCCACCGTCTGCGTGGTGAACAACATCGCCGGCGGTGCCTCCCAGATGAACACCTGCAGCACGTCGCCCGGACCGACCTCGTGGTCCGCATGCGCAGAGCCCTGGAAGACGCGCGAGAAACGCTCGCGAGCGCTGTCCTCCCGCAGACGGTCTGCGACCGCATAATTGACCTTGACCAACTCGATGCCGCGCAACAGCGCATCCCGAGGCGCGGCCTCCACCGCCCCGGTGCGCGGCCCGTCAGCCGCAATATAATTCGTGCATCCACCCAGCACGAGGCAAGACGCTAGCGCGATGCGTTGCAGAATTCGTTGCCTCGATGGCTCGCGCACGGCCCGAACGGCCACGCATTGCGCCCCGGGGCTTCGTTCCCTGTATCCAATTGCCGACATGATGCGCCCTTGGCGTTGAACGATGAAGACCCCGCCCGGCACGCGCACTACGGCCGTGATTTGCGACGTCTCTGCCAGTATACTATGCGACATGAAATTGTCCGCGTGCTACGCGTCAACGACGACGGCACACAGCCGTTGCCGGTGATTGGGCAACCCTCGCCGGCACGCCGCGAACCTCGACGCAACGCACCCCCCCACGGAAGGAACATCGATTTGAAGCCGCTGCCCCCACTGGAGCCGATTGCCATCGTCGGATTCGCGATGCGCTTTCCCGGCAACATTGGCGATGCGGACCAACTGTGGACGGCATTGCTCGCCGGGCAGGACCTCGTCACCGAAGTTGCCGCCGATCGCTGGCCGACGAGTGATCTGCAGCACCCACGGCGCGCCGAACCGGGACGCAGCATCACCTTCGCGGCCGGGGT
>JABEVI010000195.1 GCA_013044085.1 Steroidobacteraceae bacterium | reverse complement strand
GGGCGAGGTCGAACGGGCCCGCACCCTCGAGCCGCTGCTGCGGACCCGCCGATTCCTCGAAAAGTCCGGGCTCTGGGACGCGACGCGCGAACGACGACTTCTGGAGGAATGCGGCCGCGAGGTCGACGCCGCGGTGGCCGAGTATCTGGCGACGCCGCCGCCCACGACCGATGCGATGTTCGATCACATGTTCGAGAGCCTGCCGGAGCATCTGCGCGAGCAGCGCACCGCGGCACGGCGGCTCGGCACCGGACCCGGCAGACACTGACTTGCCGAAGATAACCATGGCCGAGGCCATCGCAATGGCGCATGGCTGGGAGATGCAGCACGACGAATCGGTCGTGGTGCTCGGCCAGGACGTCGGCGCGAACGGCGGCGTTTTCCGGGCCACCCTCGGACTGCAACAACGATTCGGCACCGAACGGGTCCAGGACGCGCCGCTCGCCGAGGCGGCGATCGCCGGCATGGCGGTCGGCATGGCGGCACAGGGGCTGCGGCCGGTGGCCGAGATCCAGTTCATGGGCTTCGTCTACCCGGCCCTCGATCAGATCGTCAATCACATGTCGCGGATGCGCCACCGGACCCGCGGCCGCTTAAGCTGCCCGGTGGTCGTGCGCATGCCGCACGGTGGCGGCATACACGCGCCGGAACACCACTCCGAGAGCACCGAGAGCATGCTCTGCCACATTCCCGGCATCCGCGTGCTCTGCCCCTCCTCGCCGGCGCGGGCCTACGGACTGCTGCTCGCGGCAATACGCGATCCGGACCCGGTGATGTTCCTCGAGCCGACACGGCTGTACCGCGCGGTGCGGCAGGAAGTCGCCGACGACGGCCGCGCGCTGCCGCTGGATCGCGCCTTCGTGCTGCGCGAGGGCACCGACCTGAGCCTCGTGACCTGGGGCGCGATGACGGCCGAGACACTGCGCGCCGCCGGCGAACTCGCCGCCGATGGGATCGACGCCGAAGTCATCGACCTCGCGACTTTGAGCCCGATCGACGCGCCGACGATCCTCGACTCGGTCGCCAAGACCGGTCGTCTGGTGATCGTCCACGAGGCGGCGCGCAACGTCGGGGTCGGCGCCGAAGTCGCGGCGATCGTCGCCGAGCACGGCTTGTTCGACCTGGTGACGCCGATCCGCCGGGTCGCCGGCTACGACACGGTGATGCCACTCGCCAAGTTGGAGAACCAGTACATCCCCGGCGTGCCGCGCATCGTCGATGCGGCCCGCATGGCGATGGCCGATTAGGCAAGGGGAGCGATGACGACATTCCATCTTCCGGACCTGGGCGAAGGCCTCGCGGAGGCCGAGATCATCGAGTGGCGCGTGCAGGTCGGTGATCGCGTCTCGGTGGACCAACCGATGGTCGCGCTGGAAACGGCAAAAGCGGTGGTCGATGTTCCGGCGCCCTTCGCCGGCACGGTCACGGCGCTGCATGGCGCGCCAGGCGACGTCATCGCGACCGGCGCCCCCCTGATCGATTTCGACGCCGGCACGCTGGTCGGCACGATGCCCGCGACCGGCGGCGAGGAACTCCTCGAGCCGTCGCCGAGGGACACGCACGAGGCGCGCCGCGCCCCAGCGGCCCCAGCGGCCCCGTCGGCGCGCGCGGCGGCGGCGCCGGCCGCACGGGCGCTCGCCAAACGCCTGTCCATCGACTTGCGCACGCTCGCCGGCAGCGGCCGCGGCGGGCTGATCACGATCGAGGACGTGCTCGGCGCGATGCGCACAACGAAGCCGGCGGCGGCCGTGGCGGCGCAAGCCGCGCCGCCGGTGCGTCAGCCCTTGCGCGGTGCGCGCCGCACGATGCACCAAACGATGACGACCGCCCGCGACCAGATCGCCCTCAGCACCGTCTGCGATGACGCCGATGTCGAGGACTGGCAAGAACCCGGCAACTACATGCCGCGGCTGGTGCGCGCGATGGTGCGCGGCGCGCAGGCCGAACCCGGCCTGAACGCGTGGTTCGACGCCGACGAAGACTCGCGGGCCTTGCACGCGCACATCGATCTGGCGGTCGCCGTCGACACGCCGGATGGCTTGGTCGTGCCGGTCATCCGCGACGTCGCCGGCAAGTCGCCGCAGCAACTGGCGGCGGCGCTGGATGCAAGCAAGCAGGCCGCCCGGGCACGCCGACTCACGCCGCAGGACCTGCGCGGCTTTACGCTGATGCTGTCGAATTTCGGCAGCCTGGCCGGCCGCTACGCGACCCCCCAGGTGGTGCCTCCGGCGGTCGCGATTCTCGGTGTCGGCCGGTTGCGCCGCGAAGCGGTCGTCCTCGACGATGCCATCGTCGCGCGGCGCCGTCTGCCCCTTTCCTTGAGTTTCGATCACCGTTGCGTGACCGGCGGCGAAGCCTGCCGCTTCCTGGCGGCGGCGATCGCCGACCTGCAAAAGCCTGAATAGAACCGGGACCACCAACCGGGAGGAGATCGGCAATGTCCCAAAGTCCATCCGAACCTCGTGAAAAATTGCTGCAGGCGATCTGTGCCGCGGGAAGACGCAGCCCGATCGCCGCCGTGAGCGCCGGGGCATATCTGCGGGCCTACTATGCGAACGTCGACCCGGAGGATCTGGCCGGCCGCGCGCCGGCCGAGCTCGCCGCGGCGGCGCTGTCACAGCTGCGATTCGCCGGATCCCGGGCCCGCGGACGGCGCGCGCTGCGTGTCTTCAATCCAAACGCCCGTGAACACGGCTATGCCTCGCCGCACACGGTGGTGGAGATGGTCGGCGAGGACATGCCGTTCCTGGTCGACTCCATCGGTCTCGCGTTCCAGCGGCGCGGCCTGACGACGCATTTCCTCGCGCATCCGATCTTCGCGGTTTCCCGCGACGCACGCGGCGCCCTGCGGGCTCTGCAGGCGCGCACCGAGCCCGGCAGCGGCCGTGCCGCGCGCCTCGAATCCTTTCAACACGTCGAGATCGACCGCATCGTCGATGCGGCGACGCTCGAGGCGCTCGCCCGCGAGATCGAGCACAACCTCGACGATGTGCGGGTCGCGTACGCCGACTGGCACAAGATGGAGGCGACGGCGCGCGAGATCGCCCACGAACTGCAGAACGCCCCCTCGCGCGGCGAGGAACGCGATGCCGAGGAGACACGCGCGCTGCTCGAGTGGATGGCCGACCGGCACTTCACGTTCCTCGGCTTCCGCGAATATCGGCTCAAGGGTCGGGCCGGGCAGGAGACGCTCGTGCCGCTCGAAGCGACCGGGCTCGGAATCCTGCGGCCCGGCCACCGGCACGGCGCGCGCGGCGCACGCGCGCTGCCGGGCGACATCCGCCGCGAGAGCCGGCGGCGCAATCTCGCCCTCGTGACGAAATCGAACACGCAATCGACGGTCCACCGGCCCGGCTTCCTCGACTATGTCGGCATCAAGCGCTTCGACCCGGCCGGGCGCCTGATCGGCGAGCGGCGTTTCCTCGGGCTCTGGACCTCGAGCGCGTACAACACCAATCCGCGTGAGATCCCTCTCGTGCGGCACAAGGTCGAGCGGGTCGTGGCGCATTTCGCCTTTGCGCCTGACAGCCATGACGGCAAAGCCCTGCAGCACATCCTCGAGTCCTTTCCCCGCGACGAGTTGTTCCAGGCGAACGTCACGGACCTTGCGCGCATCGCCGCCGGCATATTCGGTCTGCAGGAGAGACCGCGGGTGCGTCTGCTGCTGCGCCGGGATCCGTTCCGGCGCTTCTATTCCTGCCTGGTGTTCGTGCCGCGGGAGAAATACAACGCCCCGGTGCGCCAGCGCATCGAGCAGGTCCTGCGCGAGGCATTCGAAACCTTTCATCTCGAATCGCAGGTCGCGATCACGCAGTCGAACCTCGCGCGAGTGCACGTGGTCGCACGCACCCAGCCAAGCGAGAGCCAGCGCCTGCACCTCGGCGCACTCGAGCGGGACATCGAGGCGGCCGTGCGTTCCTGGTCGGACGGCTTCAAGGCGGCACTGCTGTTGCGCCTCGACGAGACCCACGCACTCGAGTTGTTCGAGAAATATGCCCCGGCATTTCCGGCCGCGTACACCGAGGATTTCGGCGCGGAGGCGGCCGCCACGGACGTCTCCTTCCTCGAGGCGCTCGAACAGGACCCCGCGAAGCTGCAACTGGAGACCTACCGTGCCGACCCTCGCCGCCGCGAGCGGGTTTTCCTGAAGATATACCGCAGCCAGGACGCGATTCCGATCTCGGATCTTCTGCCCATGCTCGAGAACATGGGCCTTCGGGTGATCGCCGAACGGCCGTACCAACTCGACTACGCACAGGGCCGCCACGGCTGGATCCAGGATCTGGAACTCGAGATCCCGGCGGCGGCGCAGGCGCGTTTCGAGTCGCGCGCCACCGAACTGAAGAACACTTTCGCCGCGGTCTGGTCCGCGCGGATGGACAACGACGGCCTGAACCGGCTAACCCTGCACGCCGGCGTGCCCTGGCGCATCCTCAACGCGATGCGCGCGTACTGCCGCTATCTGCTGCAGACGGGACTGCCGTACAGTCCCGGCTACGTCGCCCAGGTGCTCACCCAGAACGCCCGGGCGGCACGCCTGCTCGCGGACCTGTTCGTCGCGCGCTTCGATACCGCCATCACGGCGACGGCGCGCCACGCCGCCGAGAAGCGCCTGACGGGCGCCCTCGGCGCCGCGCTCGAGGAGGTGCGCCGCTCGGACGAGGATCGGATCCTGCGCGCACTTTGGGATGCGATCGCGGCAACCGTGCGGACCAACGCCTATCAACGCGACGCGGCCGGCAATTTCAAGGATTACCTTTCCTTCAAGGTCGAGAGTCAGCGGCTGCGTGAATTGCCGCTGCCGAAACCCTTGTGCGAGATCTTCGTGTTCTCGCCGCGCATGGAGGGCATTCACCTGCGCATGGGCCGCGTGGCCCGCGGCGGCATCCGCTGGTCGGACCGCCTGGAGGATTTCCGCACCGAGGTGCTGGGCCTGATGAAGGCGCAGAACGTCAAAAACACGATGATCGTGCCGGTGGGCGCAAAGGGCGGATTCGTCGCCAAGCGGCTGCCGGACACCGGCCGCGACGCGCAGGCCGCCGAGGTGATCGCCTGCTACCGGACACTGATCCGCGGTTTGCTCGACCTCACCGACAACATCGTCGAGGACCGGATCGTGGCGCCGCCGATGCTCGTGCGGCACGACGCGGACGATCCGTATTTGGTCGTCGCCGCCGACAAGGGCACCGCGACCTTCTCGGACATCGCGAACGGCATCTCCGAGGAGTACGGCTTCTGGCTGGGGGATGCGTTCGCATCCGGCGGCTCGGTCGGCTACGATCACAAGAAAATGGCGATCACCGCGCGCGGCGCCTGGGAATGCGTCAAACGCCATTTTCGCGAGATTGGCGTCGACATCCAGCTGCGTGAATTCACCGTCGCCGGCATCGGCGACATGGCGGGCGATGTCTTCGGCAACGGCATGCTGCAATCGCCGCACATCCGCCTGGTCGCGGCGTTCAACCACCAACACATTTTCATCGACCCCTCGCCGGACGCGGCACGCTCCTTCCGTGAGCGCGCCCGCTTGTTCAAGCTGCCGCGTTCGAGCTGGGACGACTATGCACGCGAGGCGATCTCGAAGGGCGGCGGTATACACCCGCGCTCGGCGAAGAGCCTGACGCTGTCGCGCGAGGCGCAGTTGTTGCTCGGTCTGCCGGCGCAGGCGACGCCAAACGAGGCGATCAAGGCGATCCTCAAGCTGCCGGTCGACCTGCTCTGGAACGGCGGCATCGGCACCTACGTGAAGGCGGGTCACGAGAGCCAGGGCGACGTCGGCGATCGCAGCAACGATGCCGTGCGCATCGATGCGCGCGACTTGCGGTGCAAGGTCGTCGGTGAAGGCGGCAACCTGGGCTTCTCGCAGGCCGCACGTATCGAGTACGCGCGGCGCGGCGGCCGTCTGAACACCGACTTCATCGACAATTCGGCCGGGGTGAACTGTTCGGACGTCGAGGTCAATCTGAAAATTTTGTTGAACGGCGCGGTTCACGCCCGCGAGCTGACCCGGCCGGCGCGCAACCGGCTGCTCGCACGCATGACCGACGAGGTCGCCGCCCTGGTACTGCGCAATAATTATCTGCAGAGCCAGGCGATCAGCGTGCTCGAGCACCAGGCCCGCGAACGGCTGAGCGAAAGCGCGTTCCTGTTGCGCGCCTTGGAACGATCCCTGGGTCTGAACCGCGCACTCGAGTCTTTGCCAAGCGAGGAACAGATCGCCGAGCGGCGCAAGAGCGGCGAGGGCCTGACCCGGCCTGAAATCGCCATCGCACTGAGCTACGGCAAGATCTGGCTCGACAAGGCACTGATCGACTCGGACGTGCCGGAGGACGCTTATCTCGCCGACGAACTGCTGCGTTACTTCCCGGCTCCCGTGCGTTCACGGTTCGCAACGCGCATCAAACGCCACCGCCTGCGGCGCGAAATCATCGCGACCGCGGTTACCAACGGCCTGATCAACCGCATGGGCCCGGTGTTTCCGGTGCGCGCCGTCGAGGACACCGGTGCGCCGGCCGCCGCCGTCGCCCGCGCCTACACGATCGCGCGCGAGGTATTCCGGGCGCGGGAGGTTTGGGACCAGATCGAATCTCTCGACAACCGGGTCGCCGCGTCGGTCCAGTACGACGCCTTCGAGCGCACGACCCGGGTGCTGCGCCACATGAGCTACTGGCTGCTCGAGAACCGGCGCACCGACCTCGACATCGAACGCGGCGTCAGCCGCTACTCGGCCGGCATCGCCGAACTGGTGCGCGATCTACACGCGGTACTCGGCGCCGGCGAACGCGCACGCTACGAATCGCTCAGGATGCGTCTGACGGGCGAACGGGTGCCGGACGCCCTGGCGACCCGGATCGCGGCGCTCGACGGCCTGCACGGCGGGCTCGACCTCGTCGAGGTATCATTGAGAAGCCGCGTACCCATCGGCTTCGCGGCACAGACCTACTTCGCCCTCGGAGAGCGCATCGGCTTGTCTTGGATCAACGAACAAATCGAGGCGCTGAGCATGGACGGGCACTGGCACGCGATCGCACGACGCACGCTGCGTGACAACTTGTACGCCCTGCAACGCAAGATCACCAGCGCGGCGCTCGCCTGCTCGAAGGGATCGGCGGGCACGCGCGTCGATGCCTGGATCGCCGGTCGCCGATCCGAAGTGGGCCACCTCGATGGTTTAATCGCCGACTTGCGCTCGGGCGCCGGCGCCGACTTCGCAACCTTGTCGGTCGCGCTGCAGTCGGTGCGTCGGCTCGCGGGCGATTGAAAAGGAAGACCTTCATCATGCCGGGAAAATTGATCTTGGTCCGTCACGGACAGAGCCTGTGGAACCTCGAGAACCGCTTTACGGGCTGGGTCGACATCGATCTGAGTGAACAGGGCCGCGCCGAGGCCGTTCAAGTCGGCCGCGAACTGCTCGCCGAGCGCCTAGAACCGCATGTCGCGCTCACCTCGGTGCTGAAGCGCGCGATCCGCACGCTGTGGATCGCTCTGGACACCATGGACCGGATGTGGATGCCGGTCGAGCGCAGCTGGCGCCTGAACGAGCGCCACTACGGCGCGCTGCAGGGCCTCGACAAGGCCGAAACGGCTGCGAAGCACGGTGAAGGCCAGGTCAAGATCTGGCGGCGCAGCTACGACATTCCGCCGCCGGCGCTGGCCGCCGACGATCCGCGGCATCCGCGCTTCGATGCGCGCTACGCCGGCGTGCCGGCGGCCGAATTGCCGGCCGCCGAGTCCTTGCGGGACACCCTCGCGCGGGTGCTGCCCGATTGGCACCAGCGGATCGCACCGCGGCTCGAGGCCGGCCAGAACGTGTTGGTCGTCGCGCACGGCAACTCTCTGCGCGCGCTCGTGAAGATGCTGGACGGGATGTCGGAAGGCGAAATCATCGAGTTCAACATCCCGACCGGCGTGCCGATGCTCTACGAGTTCGGCCCGAAGCTGCAGTCGGCGGGGCGGCGTTTTCTCGGCGACCCGGCGGCGATCGCCGCCGCACAGGAGTCGGTGCGCCGCCAGGGCGAGAAGAAATAGCCCATACGCTCAGGTATCGGCCGCAATCGTCACTTTCAGGCCG
>JABEVI010000194.1 GCA_013044085.1 Steroidobacteraceae bacterium | reverse complement strand
CCACGACCCATGCCCGCCGAACAGGCGCATGACCAGGTCAACAGCGAGTATGGCGCCGCCCGCGATGGCCGCAATCAAGGCGAATTTTCTCATGCAGCAGACATAATCCCCATGGATGTGGCTGCGCAGTATAGGGGATCGGGTGCCGCGCGCAGCAATGCTAAGCTCACAAAACGGCGCAAAGGTGGGATATGGCGAAGTCGAAAGAGGTGTTCGTTTGCCGCGACTGCGGGGCTAGCTCGCCGAAATGGCAAGGTCAATGCGCCGCGTGCGGGGAATGGAACACGCTCGCCGCCGAGCCCGGACGGCCGGGCTCGGCCGCGCCGCGAGCGGGCCGAAGCGCCTCGGCGCAGCCGACCTCGACCCTGGCAGCGCAGTCTGGGAGCGCTCCGGCACGCACCGGGACGGGCTCGGGCGAACTCGATCGGGTGCTCGGCGGCGGGCTCGTGGCCGGCTCGGCGACCTTGATCGGTGGCGATCCGGGCATCGGCAAGTCGACGCTGATGCTGCAGGCGGCGGCCGCACTGAGCGACGGCGGATGCGTCTTGTACGCGACCGGCGAAGAGTCGCTGCAGCAAGTGGCGCTGCGCGCGCGCCGCCTCGGCCTGGACGGGGTCGCCGCCCGCCTGATCGCGGAAACCTGTGTCGAGGAAATTCTCGCCGCCGCCACCGCCGTCGGCGCGCGCACCCTGATCGTCGACTCGATCCAGACCATGTACTCGGAGCGCATCGACTCGGCCCCCGGTGCGGTCACGCAGTTGCGCGAATGCACGGCGTTGCTGGTGCGGCATGCCAAACAGTCCGGAACGGCCGTGCTGCTCGTCGGTCACGTGACCAAGGAAGGACAGATCGCCGGACCGCGGGTTCTGGAGCACATGGTCGACACGGTGTTGTACTTCGAGAGCGACACCGGCAGCCGTTTCCGTGTTTTGCGCGCCGTCAAGAATCGTTTCGGCGCCGCCAACGAGATCGGCGTATTCGCGATGGCCGAGCAGGGCCTGCGCGAGGTGACCAACCCCTCGGCGATCTTCCTGTCGCGTGACCCGGAGCCGGTTTCCGGCAGCGTCGTCACGGTGTTGCGGGAGGGTACGCGCTCGCTGCTGATCGAAGTGCAGGTGCTCGCCGATGACAGCGCGGGCGGCAATCCGCGCCGCGTCGCGGTCGGCGTCGACGGCAATCGCCTGACCATGCTGCTCGCGGTCGCGCATCGCCACGGCGGACTCGCCCTGCACGGCAAGGACGTGTTCGCAAACGTGGTCGGCGGGGTACGGATCAGCGAAACCTCGGCGGATCTGGCGATCGTGCTGGCCGCGCGCTCGAGCCTCACCGATCAGCCGTTCGCGCACGCCGCGATCGCCTTCGGGGAACTCGGCCTGGCCGGCGAGATACGGCCGGTGCCGTTCGGCGAGGAACGTCTGCGCGAGGCGGCCAAGCACGGCTTCACGTCGGCGATCGTGCCGCTCTCGAACGTGCCCCGGCGCGCTCCGGAGGGCATGAGCGTGCGTGGCGTGAAACGCCTGGCCGAGGCGCTCGAGCTGCAGGCTGCGAGCAGCGAGGCCGGCCCGTCCGGCCGCTAGGACTGGACGGGTGCGTTCGACGGCGCACTGCGGGTCGCCGGCGGCCGCAGGCGCACCGTCTTGATCGCGTTGTCGCCGGTTTGCAGGACCTCCAAGGTGTAACCGGCAAGCTTCAGCGTCGTGCCCGGATCCGGTATGGTCTCCAGGAATTCGACGATCAGGCCGTTCAACGTCTTCGGTCCGTCGGTCGGCAGACTCCAGCGCATGGAACGGTTGAGCGCCCGCACCGTCGTCGAGGCGTTGACCACGAAACTGCCGTCGGTCTCGCGGTGGACGTCCTTGTGCATCATGGCCGCCGGATCGGTTGTGAATTCGCCGACGATTTCCTCGAGGATGTCCTCCAGAGTGACCAGTCCCTGGATGTCGCCGTACTCATCGACCACGAAGGCGAGCCGGCGCTTGTCGCGCTGGAAATTCAGCAGCTGCGTGTTCAGAGTCGTCCCGGAAGGCACGAAATAGGTGTCGCGCGAGGTCGCCGCCTCGATGAGCGCCGCGCGATCCAGGCGTCCGCGCGCGAGCGCGTGCACGATGCGCTTCATGTGCAGCGTGCCGATGATCTTGTCGATCTCGCCCTCGAAAACCGGCAGCCGGGTGTGCTGGCTCAGGCGCAGCTGCTCGATGATATCGTCCCAATCATCCTCGAGGTCGATGCCGATGATTTCCGTGCGCGGCACCATGATGTCCTCGACGGTCACCTTTTCCAGGTCGAGGATGCCGACCAGCATCTGCCGGTGTCGCTGCGGGATCATGGCGCCGGCCTCGGCGACGACCGTGCGCAGTTCATCGCGGCTCAGGGCTTGGGATATTTGCCGCGAGGAGACGCCGAACAGGCCGAGCGCGCCGTTCGCGACCAGATTGGTCGCCCAGACGAACGGGTAGAGAATCCGCAGCAGGAATCCGTAGACGTAGGCGGCCGGCAACGCCACCCGCTCCGGGTACAGCGCGGCGAAGGTTTTCGGTCCCACCTCGCAGAAGATCAGTGTGACCAAGCTGAGCGCGATCACCCCGATCGCGAGCATCCAATCCCCGCCGAGGCGCAAGGCGATCAAGCCGACCAAGGTCGGCGTGACCACGTTGACGATGGTGCTGAGCAACAGGATCAGCCCGATCAATCGATCCGGCGTCGCGAGCAGCCCCTCGGCGAGGCGCGCGCCGCGGTTGCCGGCCTTGGCGGCGTGCCGCAGTCGGTAGCGGTTGACGCTCATCAGCGCCGTCTCGCTGCCCGCGAGGAAGGCGGCGAGGAACAGCAACAGCGCGAGAGTGATGAACAACGCTCCGAGCGAGGGGTGCGGCATCCAGCCGGTCAGCGTCATCCCCATTGCCGTCCGAAGATGTACTCGAGCACGAACTTCGAACCGAAATACGCGAGCGCGAGCAGCACGAAGCCGGCGAGCGTGAGGCGCACCGCGAACCGACCACGCCAGCCGTAGCGTACGCGCCCGATCAGCAGGATCGCGAACACCACCCAGGCCATCAACGACAGCACGGTCTTGTGCACGAGATGCTGTTCGAACAGGTTCGTCACGAACACGAAGCCGGTGAACAGCGACAGGGTGAGCAGTGCGAAACCGGAGCCGATCAGACGGAACATCACCTTCTCGAGGACGTCCATCGGCGGCAGTTGGTGCGGCAGTTTGGCGATGCGCCGCGCCCGCAGCCGTCGGTCGAGCAGCACCAGCATCGAGGCGGTCACCGCCGCCGCGAACAGCAGCGCGGCGGCGGCCATCGACAGGAGAATGTGTGCGGAAAGCTCCCATGCGGGCACCGCGTCGACCCGGTACTTGTGACCGTCGCCGGTCGCGGCCGCACCGAGCGCGGCGCTCCATAAGAGGATCGCGGCGAGGACCCGGTACTGGCGTTCGAGCGCGATCAAACAGGCGAGCACGGCGAGCGTCCAGGCGAGCAACGAGATCGCCTCGCGCAAGCCGATCGAGAATGGACCGACCGCGCGCATGACATCGAAGATGGCGTCACTGTGGACGCCGATCGCGCCGAGGCACAGGATCCAGGCGTACGGCTCCAGGCGCCGATTCGATGCGCTGCGCAGCATCAACCAGGCACTCGCCGAGTAGAGCAGGAGTAAGGTGACTGGGACGATCACGGCCGACCAGGTTTCATCTGCGAGGATCATGACACAAGGACATGCCGCCTCCTAGCCGCTTATAATGCCCGGCCATGTTCGACCAACTCAACGAAAGACTGACCTCCGCCCTGCGCAGTCTGAGCGGCCGCGGGCGCCTCACCGACGATAATATCGCCGACACGGTGCGCCAGGTGCGTCTTGCGCTCCTCGAGGCCGATGTCGCCCTGCCGGTCGTCAAGACCTTCGCGGAAGCCGTGCGCGCGCGCGCGGTGGGCGCCGAGGTCGCCAAGAGTCTGACCCCGGGGCAGGCCTTCATCAAAATCGTGCATGAGGAACTCACCCGCCTGATGGGCGAGCCCAGTCAGGGGCTCAATCTGCGCGCGCAGCGTCCCGTGGTCGTGATGTTGGCCGGGCTGCAGGGTGCGGGCAAGACCACCAGCGCGGGCAAACTCGCGCGCTGGTTGATCGAGAAGGAGCGCAAGAAGGTGCTCCTGGTCAGCACCGACGTCTACCGGCCGGCCGCGATCCTGCAACTGCAGACATTGGCCGCCCAGGTGGGCGCCGGCTTCGCCGCGGCGGGTGCCGAGGAGGCGCCGCTCGCGATCGCGAGGCGCGCACTCGGCGAGGCGACCCTGCAGGCCTATGACGTGATGCTGCTGGACACCGCGGGCCGGCTGCACGTCGATGCCGAAATGATGGCCGAGGTGGGCGAACTCGAGGCCGAGATCCATCCGCACGAGCGGCTGTTCGTCGTCGATAGCATGGCCGGCCAGGATGCGGTCAACGCGGCCCGGGCGTTCAACGAGACCTTGAGTCTGACCGGCGTGATCCTGACGAAGGCGGATGGCGATGCACGCGGCGGTGCAGCATTGTCGGTGCGCCAGGTGACCGGCAAACCGATTCTGTTCATCGGGACGGGCGAGAAATCCGAGGCTCTCGAGCTGTTTCAGCCGGAGCGCATCGCCTCACGCATCCTCGGCATGGGCGACGTGTTGTCCCTGGTGGAACAAGTCCAGGAGCAGGTCGATCGCGAAAAGGCCGAGAAGCTCGCCAAGAAGATCGGCTCCGGCAAGTCCTTCGATCTGTCCGATCTGCGTGACCAGTTGCAACAACTGCAGCGCATGGGCGGCATGACGGCGTTGCTCGACAAACTACCGGCCCACCTGCAGGCCAATGCGGCCAAGGCGGCCGGCGCCGTGAACGCGCAGGCGCTCAAGCGCCAGGTCGGTATCATCGATTCGATGACCCCGAAGGAGCGCCGGCGGCCGGATCTGATCGACGGTTCGCGCAAGCGCCGCATCGCCATGGGCTCCGGGGTGCAAATTCCGGAAGTCAACCGCCTTCTGAAGCAATTCGATCAGATGCAAAAAACAATGAAGAAGCTCGCCAAGGGAGGAATGTTGCGCAACATGATGCGCGGGATGGCCGGGCGACTGCCGCCGGGTAATTTCTCGTAAGATCCTTGCCCTCAGGGCGCATCGACCGCTAAAATGCCGGGCTGATCTTTCTTAAGGTGAATCAAAAAGATGGTGACGATCCGTTTGACCCGACGTGGCGGCAAGAAAACGCCGTTCTATCACGTCGTCGTGACCGATAGTCGCAAGCGCCAAGGCGGCACGAGCCTCGAGAGCGTCGGCTTGTTCAATCCGGTCGCCCGTGGCGCCGAGACCAAACTGCGTCTCGACGTGGCGCGTATCGAGCATTGGGTAAGCCAGGGCGCCCACATGTCGGACCGCGTCAAGCAGTTGGTGACGACGTTCCGCAAGCAAGCGGCCTGACCTCGTAGCGCAATTGCGATGGGCGAGGAAGCCGCGTCGCTCGTCGTTCTCGGCGCGGTGACCGCGCCGCTCGGCGTGAAGGGCTGGGTGAAGATGCGGTCCGACACCGATCCGCCCGAGCGGCTGTTCGAGTACCCGAACCTCAGGTTGCGGCTTCGCGGCGCGATCCTCGACTGTCGCGTGCAGTTCACCGGGCACAGCGGAGGTCGTTTGACGGCGAAGCTGGCCGGCATCGACGATCGCGATCGGGCCGCCGAACTCAGCGGGGCCGAAGTCTGCGTGGCGCGAAAGGAGTTGCCGGCCGGTGGCGCCGGGGAATATTACCGGGCCGATCTGATCGGATTGCGGGTGGTCGACCTCGCCGGCACCGAGCTTGGGCTCGTCGGCCATTTTCTGGAGACGCCGGCGCATGCGTTGATGGTCGTCCGCGGTTCGAAGGAGATTTGGATTCCGGCGGTGCCTCGGCATCTGCGGCGCGTGGATCTGGAGGCCGGGCTGATCATGGTCGACTGGGCGGAGCCGGCGGAATAGCGGATGCGCATTGCGGTCGTCACGCTGTTCCCGCGCATGATCGGCGAGGCGCTCGCGCATGGTGTGGTCGGCCGGGCGGTCGAGCGCGGGTCGCTGATCGTCGAGTGCTTCGATCCGCGCGAGCATGCGACGGACGTGCATCGCACCGTCGATGACCGGCCTTATGGCGGCGGACCGGGAATGGTCCTGAAGTTCGAGCCGGGTGTGGCGGCCGTGCGCAAGGCGGTGGCGAGCTTCCCGGGTGGCGCGCCCCGGGTATACCTGGGGGCGGATGGACGGCGCTTCGATCAAAGCCTCGCGCGCCAGGTTGCGCGCTGGCCGGGATTGGTGCTGATCGCCGGTCGCTACGAGGGCGTCGATGAGCGTTTGCTCGAGAGCGATGTCGACGAGCGCTGGTCGATCGGCGATTATGTGCTTTCGGGAGGCGAATTGCCCGCGCTGGTGGTGATCGACGCGGTGGCGCGCCTGATTCCGGGCACATTGGGGGATGCGGAGTCCGCCGAACAGGAGTCCTTTAGTGACGGGCTCCTCGATTGGCCGCACTATACGCGCCCGGCGGTGGTCGAAGGCCGGCATGTGCCGCCAGTGCTCGCCTCGGGCGATCATGCGGCGATTACGCGCTGGCGCCTGCGGGAGGCTCTGGGGCGCACGTGGCTGCGCAGGCCGGATTTGCTGGAGCGCCGGACGATGAACGCCACGGAGCGGGTTTTGCTGGAAGAATTCAAGACCGAGCGCGCGCAGCGGGCCGGTCGCAACGACGATGATTCAATGACGAGGTCGCACAAGTGAATAAGATAATTCAGCAGTTGAACGGCGAACGGGAAATAGCCAAGTTTCCGGAATTCAACCCCGGCGACACCGTCGTCGTGCAGGTCAAGGTGGTGGAGGGCGATCGTGAGCGCACTCAGGCTTACGAGGGCGTGGTCATCGCGAAAAAGAATCGCGGCCTGAACTCCTCGTTCACGGTGCGCAAGATTTCGCACGGTGAGGGTGTGGAACGCGTCTTCCAGACCCACAGCCCCTGGATAAACGAGGTGAGCGTCAAGCGCCGTGGCGCCGTGCGCCGCGCCAAGCTCTACTATCTGCGCGAACTTTCGGGCAAGGCGGCCCGCATCGAAGAGAAGATCTGAGAGCGTCCGAACGCAGTACGGCACAGACGGTGCGGGCGGCCAATCCATGAGTTTCGGCAGCGCGCTCCGCGGCGTATTTTCGCTCGTCTGGCGAATTCTCGATGGAATTCGCAAGGCGCTGCACCTTCTGTTGTTGCTGCTGATCTTCGGCTTTCTGCTCGCCGCCCTGCACACATCGATCCCGATCGTGCCGGACTCCGCGGCCCTGGTGATCGCCCCCGAGGGCCGGCTCGTCGAGCAGGTGTCCGCCGATCCCTTGAGCCGCGCGATCGGCGAGGCTTCGGGCGGTTCGGCGCATGAGACGTCATTGCGGGACGTCATCGATGCGATCGAGGCGGGCAGGACCGATCCGAGGATCAAGGCGCTCGTGCTCAAACTGGACGATCTGGCGCCGTCCGGACTGTCGAAACTTCAGGAAGTCGGCGCGGCGATTCGCGATTTCCGCAAGTCCGGCAAACCCGTCATCGCAACCGCCGATTCGCTCGATCAGACGCAATACTATCTCGCGGCGCAGGCCGGCGAGGTCGACCTCGATCCTCTCGGGGCCGTGTCGATCGACGGCTTCAGCTACTACCGGATGTACTTCAAGAACGCCATCGACAAGCTGGGCGTCGACGTCAATATCTTTCGAGCCGGCACCTTCAAGAGCTATACGGACGAGTACTCGCGAAACGACATGGCGGCGAGCGAGCGGCAGGAGAGCAGCGCGTGGCTCGGCACGCTGTGGAGCGCGTACCAGCAGGACGTGACGCGGGCGCGGGCACTGCCGCCGGGGGCGCTGCAGAGCTACGTCGACAACGAGCCGACGCAGTTGGCGGCACAGCAGGGTGACATGGCCGCGCTCGCCTTGCAGCAGCACCTGGTCACCGCATTGAAGACGCGCCGTCAGGTCGACCGTGAATTGGCCAAGCTGGTCGGCGAGGATTCCGGCACGCATTCGTACCATTCGATCTCGATGGACTCGTACCTCGCCGCGGTGCGGGCCAAACATCTGTTCCGTTCGAAGCCGGCGACGCGGATCGCGGTCGTCGTCGCCTCCGGAGAGATCCTCGACGGCCGCCAGCCGCCGGGCTCCATCGGTGGCGTGAGCACGTCGCAGCTCCTGCGCACTGCCCAATATGATCCGGCGGTCAAGGGCGTCGTCCTGCGCATCGACAGTCCGGGCGGCAGCATGTTCGCTTCCGAACAGATTCTGCGGGCCGTCCGGCGGCTGCGCAAGGCGGGCAAACCGGTCGTCGTTTCGATGGGGACCTACGCGGCGTCGGGCGGTTACTACATCGCATCGGCGGCGAACGAGATCTTCGCGAGTCCCACGACCCTCACCGGCTCGATCGGCGTATTTGCCGTCGTGCCGACGTTTCAGCGAAGTCTCGCCAAGCTGGGCATCTCGGTCGACGGCATCGGCACGACGCCGCTCGGCGGCATGGGCCGTTTCGATCGGCCGCTGAGCGACGGCGAGAAGCAGATCCTGCAGAGTTCCGTGGAACACGCGTATGCGCAGTTCCT